>JBDOKE010000142.1:0-1538 GCA_039833815.1 Methanobacteriota archaeon
CCTCCAGCGCCTCCAGAGCCCGCTTCAGGGCCTTCTCGTCCGGAGCCGTGATCCGGTGGTAGTGCACGTCGTCCGAGGCCGAGTACAGGTGCTCGAAGTAGTCCCGGCTCTCCCTCCGCTCCAGGATATCCCGCCACTCGTCCACGGGGTCCCGGTGAAACGTGACCTTGAGCACGTCCCGCTTGCCGGGGATGGGGAAGCCGACGTCCATCATCCTGCAGTTGTGCTCGCGCAGGATCTTCGCCTCCTTGATCGAATCCTCGATCGGGTGCACGGACCGGATCAGCCGGGTGACCTTGCGGACGATCGCCATCACCTCCTGCACGGTCCGCTCGATCTCGTCGTTCTTGATCACCGGAACCCCGTGCTCCTCCGCGGCCTCGATCAGGAAGTCGTGGATCACCCGAATCTGCCTGAAGTACTCCAGGTGCCGGCCGCCGCGCCCCTTCTCCATGGCACGCTTGACGAACCGCTCCCGGTGCTCGTCCTCGTCCGCGTACAGGATCACCATGTGCACGTCCGCGTACGGGTAGTCGTCCGGCGAGATGAGGCCCGGCACGATGTGCACGCCCTCGATGACGAGGTCGCTCGCGTCCTCCACGGCCCGCTTGATCACCATGTCGATGGCCGGTTTGACCATGGACGCGTGGTCCAGGAAGCCCGCGATCACGCGGTCCTTGAACTCCTCTGGGATCATGTGGCTCGGGATCCGAAGCGCCCGGTACGCGTTGTACGAGGACATGTGAAGGGTGGGCGCGTACTCCTCGTCGATCGCCCCGCGCAGCACCTCACGGAGGTGATCCGTCTCGATCAGGTGGGTGATGTCCAGCCGACGCGCGACCTCGCGGGCGATCGTGGACGTACCCACGCCGGACGCGCCACCGATCAGAATGACCGTGGGCTTGGCCAACGTCTACCCCCTCTTCTCGATCTCAACGTTGTCCGACGTGACCAGCACGACCGTATCGCGAATGACGCCTATAAACCCACCCAGCCCGATCGCAGTGCGCTTAAGCTCTCGAACCGCCTGCTCGTGCTCGCCGCGCCTCATCAGCGGGCCCAGGTCCAGGATCAGCACGTTACCGTCGTACAGCTCCTCGATCAGCTCGTCCAACTCCGAGGCGTCGGTCACGCGCGAGACCACGATCTTGAGGGTCGGCTCCCGCTCCTCCTCCAGGTCCGGGGGCAGCGGCTCGGCCTCCTGCTCCTCCGACCCGGAGAGAAGGCGCCGGAGGAGGCGGAACAACTCAGGTCCCCCGACCCTCCAGTCCCAGCGCCCTCAGGACGTCACGGGCCAGCTCCTCCGACTCCCTCACCGGGTCCCTGACGGGGACCCGCGACCCCAGCGCCCGCCAGACCCTGCCTTGCAGCCGGCGCGCGTAGTCCTCCAAGGGCTCCCCGAGGTTCTTCGGGTTCAAGCTTACGGCCGCGATCTTAACGTTAGGAATCAGAGACAGGATCGCACGGATCTCGTCCACCACCCCGCGCGGGTACCGGAACGGGTGGTTGGGGCGGTGACACACAACGACCGCGTCGGG
>JBDOKE010000143.1:0-4845 GCA_039833815.1 Methanobacteriota archaeon
CCCTCTGGGAACCAGGGGCAGGCGACGGCCATCACGTAGGAGCCCGAGGTCACGTCCTGGGGTGGGACGCCGTGGGTGACGTCGACGACCTCGATCCCCGGAGGGGCGAGTCGTAGGATCACCGCCTTCATCTGCGCGGGGTAGGGTGAGGACCAGCCGAAGTCGGTCGTCAGGGTGATGATCCGCACGGGGGTCACCCCCGTGGGCGCGGTCGGGGCGGTCGTGTTGGCCGCGCTGGCCGTCGGGGATCCGGACGCGGGGCTGTTGGTCGGGGCGGCCTCCACGTTGGCGCACGAGCTGGGTCACGCGCTGGTGGCCGCCGGGTATCACGGCGGCGTGCGCGCCTGGTGGGTTCAGCCGGGCCTGCCGCCCAGGCTCATGCTGGAGACTCGGGACGGCCGGTGGATCGAGATCCGGTACGAGCCGCCCGACGCGTTCGTGACGGTGGGCCCCTACCCGGCCGGGACGTCGGAGGAGGTGCTGCGGGGGTGGATGGTGGAGTCGGGGTGGAGGTACGCGCTGGACCCGAGGAGGGTGGTCTCGGAGGTGGGGTACCGGGATGCGGACGAGGCGCTGTCGGGCCCGGTGGTGGGGGCGCTGACGGCCGCCGCGCTGGCCCCACTGGATCCGCACGCGGCCTTCGATGCGGCCCTGTTGAACGTGATGAATCTGCTGCCGGAGGAGGTGGCGGGGAGCCTGCTGGACGGGTGGTACGCGCTCTCCGCGGTGGTGAACGGTCGGTACCCGGTGGACCGGTACCTGTTGGAGGTGGGGCTGGCGCTGTTGGCGGCGTCGGTTACGGCGGCGGAGGACCCGGAGTCCGGGGTGCTGCTGCGCGAGGTGGCGGTGGGTACGCTGGCGCTTGCGCCGGTTCGGCTGCTGTTGGACGTCTCGAAGCTGGCGCTCGCCGGGGTGCTCGGGTTGGAGGTGCGGTTGAGGGGACCCTACGCGTTCCCCGGGGTGGGGGTGGGGTTGAACCTGTCCGTGGTGGGGCCGCCCCGGTGGAGGGAGGCGTTGGGGCCGGCCGCGGCGGCGCTGTGGTTGGCCGTGCTGCCGTTCGTGCCGCAGCCGTGGCGGGGGCTCTTGGGGCTGGAGCTCGCGATGGACGCGATCGCGGACACGGATCCGGTTTACCCGTCCCTTGGGAGTTTCCTGGGGCGGGAGCTGGGCCTGGCGATGGCGGCGGCGTTCCTGGTGGTGGGTGGGCTCCCGTTATCCCTATTACCGGGACTGGTGGGCCTGTGATGCGGGATCGCGGTGGGCCCGCCTGATCTCGATGAGGGCGGGTGCGCTGCGGCCCGGCACAGGGGGTCGCCCGGCGGTCGTGAACCGGCGGTGTCGCCGTGGATGTGCGGCCGTCCGACGGGCCGGGCACACCCGGCGTTCTTTATTTCTCGGAAAACCGCGTCGGGATGACGAGCTACCACGGCACCGAGGCTCGGTGAGGAGAGGGCCACGGTCCGACCGGGGTTCCGGCCTTGAGTGACCCGCACGAGGCGCTGCGGCGCGCGCTGCGTGAGGGAGGAGCCCACGGGGTGCGGGTGTCGGAGCCGGGTGAGCGGGTGGTGGTGGACTCCGTCGGGCCCTACCTGCGGTACCCGGTCGTGACGGCCTTCGCCGCCCGGTGTGAGGACGGGTCGATCGTGGAGCTGGTCGCGTTTCGAGACGAGAGCGTGGACGTGATCGAGGCGGCGCTGGCCGTGCGGTACGAGCGGGCCGGGTGCGACGTGCTGGCGGACGCGAACCTGGGGCCGTTGGAGGACCTGTACGGGATCCGGGTGGATAAGCCGGCCGTGGACGACGTGGTGTACCGGAAGGTGCATCCGAGGCTGCATCGGCTGCTCGGGTCGGAGTGGTTGAGCGTCCGGTTCTTCGGCCCGGTGATGGGGCTGGGCCGGGGTGAGGTGCCCACCCTGGTCACCCGAGGACTGGGCTCGCACATCGTGGGGGAGCTGCTCGGGCGGGAGCCGGAGTACCTGAACGACGGGGAGAAGACGTGCCGTCCGTACCTGGAGGTCCCGCCGGAGCGGGTGGAGCGCGTGCTGGTGGAGCTCACGTCGCGCGGGTACGGGGTCGTGTTCACGGAGTCGGCGGTGGAGGTCGTGTACACGCTGTGTCGGCGGGGGTTGGCGTCTCCGGACGCCGTGGAGTGGGTGTACAGGACGCAGCGCTCGTGGTGCGAGCGGCCGGAGAGCTGGCCGCGGCGGTCCGTGGCTGAGGAGAACCTGAGGTCCATCGAGTACGGGCTGAGGCTGCTGGAAGACGTCTAGATCCCGCGGTAGAGCCGCGCCCCCAGCTCCTCGGGCAGCCCCTTGTCGATGATCTCCCTCGCTGTCCTGTCGACGTTGTAGGCGACCCGGTTCACCTCCCAGGACACCACGCGACCGTTGGAGACCTCCAGGATGCCGTAGGCGGCTCTGGGGTCTCCGTCGCGCGGTTGGCCCACGCTGCCCGGGTTGGCCACGTGGACGCCGTCCACCTCCTCGTGCATTGGAATGTGGGTGTGCCCCATCAGGAGCACGTCCGCGTCCGCGAGCCGGACCAGTTCCCGCAGTATCTCCCGCGGGGCGTCTGGGAACACGTACTCCCAGATGGGGTCCCGGGGGCTCCCGTGCACGAGGCAGATGCGCACGTCCCCCACCTCGAACCGGTCGATCTTGGGCAGGTTGCGGAGGTACTCCTTGTCCTCGTCGCTCAGTCGGCGGCGTGTCCACTCCACCGCGATCCGGGCGGCGATGTTGAAGCGGTCGACGTCGCCGGTTACCACCCCGTAGTCGTGGTTCCCCATCACGCACCGGTCGCACCGCTTGCGGACCCGCTCGAGGCACTCCCTGGGGCGTGGTCCGTACCCCACGATGTCTCCGCAGCACAGGATCAGATCGGCTGACTTGACCTCCCGTAGGACGCGCTCCAGCGCCTCCAGGTTCGAGTGCACGTCGGAGATCACCGCGATCTCCACCGTCATAGGCGCTCCACCTTCTTCCCCTTTTCCCGCGGGATCACCCGGAGCTTTGCGTTCTTAAACTCGCGGTGCAGTTCCCGGCCCTCGTACAGCCGATCCAGGAACACGGCCAGGGCCGCTACCTCGGAGTGCGGCTGGTGGCCGATCGCCACGTTGTAGTCCGCGAGCTCGAACGCGTCGGCCGGCACCTTGCCCGCCCCCACCACGACGAGGAGCTCCCGCTCCCCCCGGAGCTCGTCGATCACGTCATCCACGTGCAGCCCGTACATGGTTAGGTGCACGACCTTGCCTCCGCCCTCCCTCCACTCCCGCACCACCTTCCGCCAGCTGTCCACCCACCGCACCCAGAAGGGGCCGCCCCACCGGTCCACCACGTCCTCCACGGACTCCAGGATCGATTCCTCCCGATCCCCGTGCAGGAGCACCCCCTCGGCCCCGAAGGCGCGCGCGGTCAGGCACACGTGGGTGGTGATCCGCAGATCCCGACCCCTGCGGTGCCCTAACCGAAGTACAACCGTGCGCGGCCGCAGACTCACTCGTCGTCGACCCCGAGCTCCTCCTGCAGGCGCTCAGCCTCCCTGGCGGCAAGGTCCTTGAGCCGATCGTCCATGGGAGCGGTCCGGGAGTACCAGAGCAGCACCTTCTCGATCGTCTTCACGACCTCCTCCTCGCCCGAGCGATCCCCGAGCGACACCCCGCCCACCAACACCCTCCAGCGATCGTTCCCCAGCCCGAGCACGCCCACGTCGTTGTCCTCGGGTCGCGTGCAGCCCCGGGGGCATCCGGCGACCGCGATCTTGACCTTGGCGGGCACCCACACATCCGCGAACTCCTCGTGCAGGCGGCGCGCCAGGGGGACCGTCCGGTCGAGCGCGTTGGGACACGCGTCGGCGCCCGGACAGCAGGTGATCTGACGCACCCGGGGTCCGGTGGAGCCCGGCTCCAGGCCGCGCTCCCGCAGCTCCCGCAGTAGGTCCCGCAGCCGCTCCGGCCGGACCCCGTGGATCTCGATCGTCTGCCGCACGGTCAGATGCACGCGGCCGCTCCCGTACCGCTCCGCCAGGTCCGCCACGGCCCGGAGCGCCTCGGCGGGAACGAAGCCCGGGGGTAGCAGGAGCCGGACGACGTAGGTGCCGTCCGGCGCGCGCATCACTCCCTTCCGATGTTCCCGGCATCCAGCTCCTCCAGGGCAGCCTTCACCGCCTCGTACCATTCGTCCAACGCCCTCAGGATGACCTTCTTCGTCTCCTCGGCCGGCAGGGGCTCGTACACGTACACGTACCCTCCCCGGGGTCGGGTCTCCTTCCTCCGGTTCACCAGGCCCGCGTGCACGAGGCTCTTGAGCGCCTTCTGCACCGTGGTCCGGTCCCGGTTCAGGTCCTCGGCCAGGTCGTACACGGTGGCCTCACCGCGCTCCAGCAGCCGGAAGTAGACGTCCACCTCCGCGTCCCGAAGCCCGAAGACGCACTTCAGCACGTCCCGGACAGTCACGTTGAACCGTCGGATGGTGACGAAGGGGGTGTCCAGCAACCCCCAACCCCTCGCCCGGATCCGTAAGGACGTTATATTGGGTGTTCCCCAGAGGTGTGCGGATAACTGACACATGAGGGCACGGTAGGCCAGGGGCGACTCAGCCTTGTCTGAGTACGAGTGGAGGCTCCGGGAGGAGGTCGTGGAGCCGGGCGCCTGCGCGCAGTGTGGCACGTGCGCCGCCGTGTGCCCGCAGGGTAAGATCGAGATGACGGAGGATGGGCCCGAGCTCCGGGAGGAGTGCGCCCGGAAGGGGGAGGGGAACTGTCACGTCGTCTGCCCCCGGACGAGCACCGGGGCCTACCACCTGGGCCTGCGCACGGCGGGCTCCGAGTACGAGCCGCTGCTGGGCG
>JBDOKE010000144.1:0-10038 GCA_039833815.1 Methanobacteriota archaeon
CGCCTATCGGTCACAGCGCTCAACCGTCGGTCGCGCCACGCTCCGCGCGGCCCTCACCCCACCCCCTTCCCCCGGTCCCGAACGTCGTCCAGGTTGGGCGCGGTCGGCAGCTTTTCCCGCGGGAGGCCCCGCGCCGACGGTGGGTCGGGTGACGGCCGGTCGGCCGCGACCGCGTTCGCTCAGCGTTCCCGCGCTAGCTCGACCACCTCGTCGGGCTTCACGACGCCCTTCTCGGTGATGATCGCGTCGATGAGCTCGGGCGGGGTCACGTCGAAGGCGGGGTTACGGGCCTCGACCTCCTCCGGGGCGATGGGGCGGCCCTGGACGGTCTTGACCTCGTCCTCGGGGCGCTCTTCGATGGGGATGTCGTCGCCGGTCTCGGTCTCGGGGTCGATGGTGCTGGTGGGGGCGGCGACGTAGAAGGGGACGTCGTGTCGGTCGGCGAGGACGGCGATCTGGTAGGTCCCGATCTTGTTGGCGACGGAGCCGTCGAGGGCGATGCGGTCGGCGCCGACGATCACGGCGTCGACCTCGCCGCTCGCGAGGATGTACCCGACGGCGGTGTCGGCGATGAGGGTGACGGGGATGCCGTCGCGGGTGAGTTCCCAGCAGGTGAGGCGGGCGCCCTGCTGGACGGGTCGGGTCTCGGTCGCGATGACGCGGACGTCCTTGTCCTGGTGGAACACGGCGGAGCGGACGACGCCGAGGGCGGTGCCCCAGTCGACGCAGGCGAGGGCGCCGGCGTTGCAGTGGGTGAGGATGGTGCACTCGTCGGGCAGGAGCTCGGCCCCGTGGTCGCCGAGTTTTCGGTTCGTCTCGGCGTCCTCTTTGAGGATGCGCTCGGCCTCCTCGCGGGGGTCGTCGGCGCGCTCCATGCGCTCGAGGGCCCAGAAGAGGTTGTAGGCGGTGGGGCGGGTGCGGCGGAGGCGGTTGATGGCGCGGTGCACGTCCTCGCCGCGCTCGTGGGCGACCCAGACGCCGAGGGCGGCGACGGCGCCGATGAGGGGGGCGCCGCGGACGCGGAGGTTCTCGATGGCCTCGGCCGCGTCCTCGTGGGTGCGGCACTCGCGCCAGACTTCCCGCTCGGGGAGCTGGGTCTGGTCGAGGATCTCGAAGTAGCCGTCGTCCCAGTGGACGCGGAGGGTGAGGGTCTCGTAGGTGGTCACGGGGCGGGCCCCCGCGGGCGGTTTAAGGGGTGGGTGGGTCGTGGTCTCGGCCCCGATGAGCGGAGCGGGTGGGCCGATGGGATGAGGAGCGGGTTATGAGGTGAGGGGCTCAGTAGCGTCGGGCGTCTTGTAGGTCCCGGTAGTCGCGGAGGACGCGGGTGGGGTAGGTGCGTGTGGTGATCCCGCGTTCCTCGAGGAGGGCGATGGGGACGAGGCCGCCGCAGGCGGCGATGCCGAGGCTGCGTGGTGGGAGGGGGAGGCCGAGGATCTCGCCCTCGATGCGGGGGGTGTCGATGATTCCGTGCACGTCGGCGCGCTTGAGCTGGGTCTCGATGCGGTCGACCTCGTCGGCGGCGGCCCATGGGACGTAGCGGACGTTGGCGGGGAGGAGGCCGGCGCCCTCGTCGAGGATGTCCTCGACGCTGGTCATGCGCTGGGTGACGAAGGCGTGGAGGGGGTCGATGGTGGTGCCCTCGTACCGGATGTACTCCTGGAAGCCGATGGGCTCGCGGTCCTCGTAGTACAGGAGGCCGCCGCAGACGGGGTGGGTGGGGATGCCGTGGTTGAGGAGGACGCCGTCGATGGTGATGGTGCAGACGGTGAGGACGGCGATCTCGTTCTTGCGGACGGGGACGTCGGGGGTGGGGGGTTCCTCCTCGATAGCGATGAGTGGGCTGGGGGCGAGGCCGGCGCGGTAGGTCTCGACGACTGCGTCGATGAGGTCGTCGAGGTGGTCGCGGTGAAGGACGGTGACGTTGCACACGACGGTGCCCTGGCCGCGCTCGGGGTCGAAGGTGCAGCGGTAGGCCATTTCCTCGAGGATGGAGAGGTACATGCGGGAGCGCTCGTGGGAGGTGGCGAGCTTGAGCATGCGCTCGCCCTTGGGGGTGAGGCGGGCGCCGACGTAGCGGCCGCCGCGGCGGACGCGTTCGATGAGGCCCTGCTCTTCGAGGTGTCGGAGTCGGTAGCGGATGGTGCGGGTCGTGTACTCGAGGCCGAAGCGCTCGCGGAGGAGCTCGGCGAGGCGGGTGGAGCCGAGGGGTTCGTCGGCCTCGGCGAGGAGGCGGAGGATGAGCACGTCGAGCTCCCTCATCGTTACATCCCCCGTAACAATTGGCGGGGGCGGCGGGGGCTAGTACACGATGAACTTTCGCACCTCCCACTTGGTGACGCGCTCCCGGTACTGCTTCCACTCCTCCCACTTCAGCTCCAGCCACTGCTCAACGATGTGGTCGGTGAACGCCCGCTGCACGACCTCGTCCTCCTCGAAGGCCTCCAGCGCCTCCTTCAGGTTCTCCGGGAGCGTCCGGATGCCGAGCTCCTTTCGCTCTCGCTTGCTCATCTCGTACAGGTTCTCGTTCACCGGCTCGCCGGGGTCGATCTCCCGCTTGATCCCGTCCACGCCCGCCACGGCCATCGCCGCGAAGGCCAGGTACGGGTTGCACGCGGGGTCCGGGGAGCGATACTCGATCCGCGTGGCCTTCCCCCGCGCGGCCGGCACGCGGATGAACGCGCTCCGGTTCTTCGGGCTCCACGCGATGTACACGGGCGCCTCGTAGCCCGGGACCAGCCGCTTGTACGAGTTCACCAGCGGGTTGCAGACCGCGCAGAGCGCGTGCGCGTGCTCCATCAGGCCCCCGATGTAGTACAGGGCCTCGTCGGACAGGTAGTGCTGGTCCTCCGCGTCCGGGTCGTAGAACAGGTTCTCCTCGGTGCGCGGGTCCCACAGGGACTGGTGCACGTGCATCCCGTTCCCGTTCTCCCCGTAGAGGGGCTTCGGCATGAACGTGGCGATCACGCCGTGCCGCCGGGCGATCGCCTTCACGATCTGCTTGAACGAGATCACGTTGTCCGCGGACGCGACCGCGTCCGCGAACTTGAAGTCGATCTCGTGCTGGCCCGGTCCCACCTCGTGGTGGCTCATCTCCACCTCCAGCCCGAACTCCTCCATCGCGAAGATGATCTCCCGCCGAATGTCCTCGGCCCGGTCCAGCGGGTAGAAGTCGAAGTACCCGCCCTCGTCGTGCGGCTCCACGTCCCCCGTCTCCGGGTCCTGCTTCAGCAGGTAGAACTCGCACTCCGGGCCGCAGTACATCACGTACCCGTCCTCGGCCAGCTCGTTCATCACGCGCTTCAGGTTCAGGCGCGGGCAGCCCTCGAACGGCCGCCCCTCCGGCCAGTACACGTCGCAGATCACGCGCGCCACCTTCCCCTCCCGCGGCCGCCAGGGCAGGATCGCGAACGTGTCCGGGTCCGGTAGGGCGATCATGTCCGACTCCTCGATGCTCACGAAGCCCTCGATGGACGACCCGTCGAAGAGCACGCCCTCCGCGAACGCCTCCTCCACGTGCTCGGCCGGGATCGCGAAGTTCTTCACGAACCCGTGGATGTCGACGAACTGCAGCCGGATGAACTTCACGTCGCGCCGCTCGATCTCCCGCCGGATCTCCTCCAGCCGCTCCTCGTTCTCGCGCCGCCGCTTCCGGAAGTCCATCGTGTAGACCTCGCGACCCATGCCGGGGCGCACCCCGGAGAAAGCCTTCCGGTAACCGGGTTCCCAGCACGGCGCGCCCCTCGGTATTATAACCGTTGCGGAACCCGACCGCCCTCTCCGGGGGACGGACACCGTTGAGGCGCCTGGCGGTCCTCCTGGCCCTGGCGACGCTTCCCCTCGCGCCGGCCGCGGCCACGGAGGTGGGCGTCTTCGCCTGGGGAAGCACCGTCCGCAGCGTGGGCGTGGACAGCTTCGTGAACGACGTCATCGACAGCGGCTACACCAAGGTCGCCATCCTCATCCGCGGCGTGAGCACGCCGACCCGCGTCGACACGCTCCAGCAGGTCTACCACGCGACCAAGGCCCGCGCCCCGAACGTGAAGGTCTACGCCTGGGTCGTCGGGTTCGAGCGTCGGAACGGCTGGGACCGGCCCTGGGACCCGGCGGTGCAGCAGGAGATCCTGGACGCCGTGACGGCCGCGCTGCCCTACTGCGACGGGGTGATCCTCGACGACTCCTTCCGCTACCCGACCAGCGACCCGGAGAAGCGACGCCTCGCCACCCAGGCGATCACGGACCTCGTCCGCCGCATCTCCGAGCTCGTGCACGCGCAGGGCAAGGAGCTGTACTTCTGCCTCCTCCCGGAGAACCCGCGCCCGTACTCGATCGACCGGGACGCCATCGCCCAGTACGTGGACCGGTTCATCGTGGAGGCCTACACGTACGAGTACGGGCGGGACGACTGGTGGCCGGTCCACGTTTACCACCTGTACCAGTCCCTCTACCCCGGCAAGGTCGCCATCGCCCTCCACGAGCCGAGGCTCGGCCGACTCCTACACCAGATCGAGCTGCTGAAGGAGGACGGCTGCCCCGAGGTCTGGATCTTCCGGTACGGTGAGGTCCGCGGCAAGCTGCGGCTCGCCGGGGGACGAGCGGTCGGTACGGGCGGCGCGCCGGGGACGACCGGAACCGCGGTCACCGAGTCCACCGTCGACCTAACCGGGCTCCTGGAGGCGGCGGCGATCGTGGGCGTCGCGGGGGCGACCGCCCTCCTCGCCGCGACGAACCCGGACCTCCTCCGCGAGCTCGCGACCACCGCCGCGGACCTGCTGCGATCGGCCCTCGACGCCGGGGCGCGGCTGCTCGTACAGCTCCTGGCCTCACCGGAGTTGGCCCGGGTCGCGGGCGTGTTCGGCGTCTGCGCGGTCACGGCGCTGGCGCTTGGACTCGTGTTGGGCTAGACCGCGAGCAGGGCCCGCCAGACCCGGCGGCACCGGCAGTCCAGTCCCTCCAAGACGCCGACGTCCTGGGTGACGGTGAACCGGCGCAGGGCCCGGGCCACGCGGCGGGAGCAGCGGCGGCAGTTCGAGGGGCCGCGGGGCGTTCCGGCGCCGGCCGTGTCCACCAGCACGTCCGCGCGCTCGCCCAGGAGCCCCTTGATCCTCCGGGCCACCTCCACGCAGCTCCAGAGCCACGGGGGCCGGTAGAGGCCCGCACGCCAGGCCCGCTCGAGCGGGGTGTCCCGGTGGATCGTGGTCGGGCAGACGGACACGCGTTCGCACCCGGCGAGGTGGGCGTCGACCGCGGAGCGGACGGTGTCCTCGATGGCCTCCGCCTCGGACAGGGGGGGCAGCTTGAGCATCAGGTAGGCCTTCGGCGTCCCGCCGAACCTTTTCACCCGCCGCACGGCCCGGGCGAACGCGCGGAAGTCGAAGCCCTTGTTCAGGCTCGCTCGCAGCCGGTCGTCGCTGGTCTCGAGCCCGATCCCCACCTCGAACGGCTTCCCGTCGAGCAGCTCCGTGACCAGCTCCAGCCGCTCCTCCGTCACGAACTCGGGGCGGGACTCGAAGGAGACCTCGGTGACGCTCGGGTCCTCGGCGAGCCGTCCTAGAATCCGCTCGAGGGCCGCGTCCGGAACCTCCTCCGGGTCCAGGAGGCTCCCCGAGGTGAAGAGCTTGACCGCGTGGGGGCCGTCGGGCCGGTGCCGGGCGTACGCGCGCTCGAACTGACGGACGAGGAGGTCGGGCGGGACCCGCTCGCCCGCGCCCTCGAGCGGGTAGGAGCAGAAGTGGCAGCCGCCGGTCTCGCGGAACCAGCGGCAGCCGCGGGTGGAGAGGACGATCACGACGCTGCGGTCGGCCCCGGTGACCCGGTCGGGCTGCGTCCAGGCGGCGACGTACCGGTCGGGCCTGCCCCTATATTCGGGCAACGTGGGCCCGCCCGAAACCTCAGTGCCGGGCTCAGTCTTCATCCGCGGGTCCGCGACGCAGGCCTGTCATCACGGGGGGTGGTCCGTTGCCGGTCGCGTGGGTGTTCGAGGGCGGGAGCACGCTCTCCGAGGGGTTCGAGCGGCTGAAAGAAAACCATTTCGGCACGGAGCGCGGCGGCGCGCTCGTGCTGAACCCGTTCGAGACCGTGTACCTGGCGGAGGAGGGAGAGATCGAGCCCCGGTCGGCCTCGGGTGAGAGGCTGTCGGTGAGGGAGCTGGTCGAGTTCTTCGGGGAGAGGGTCCCGGGGTTCCGCGCGGGGTACGCGGTCTACCGGGACCTGGTTGAGCGGGGGTACGTGGTGAAGTCGGGGTTTAAGTACGGGGGGCTGTTCCGAGTCTACGAGGGCGACCCGGATCGGGAACACTCTAAATACGTGGTTCGGGTGGTCGAGCCGTCCGAGCGCCTGTCGCCCCGGGACGTGGTCCGCGGTACGCGGCTGGCGCACTCCGTGCGCAAGGAGTTTCTCCTGGCCGTCGTGGAGGATCCGTCCGAGCCTCGGATCCGGTACGTTCGGTGGAGGTGGAGGAGACTGTAGGGGGTGCGCGGGAGTGGCGGAGGAGCAGAAGCCGTACTACGGGGCCTGGCCCTGCCACCCGCGGGACCTCGTGGAGGAAGGCGTGACCACGAGCGCCCGGCGGGCCCGGATCGTCCTGCGCAAGTACGTGCTGGGGCAGGACGAGGAGGAGATCGCGGAGGAGGAGGGGATCTCGCTGAAGTCGGTGCGGTACCACCTCGAGAAGGCGGAGGAGGAGGGCCTCATCGACTACGTGAAGGAGAAGTTCGTGGAGGAGTGACGGGCGCGGGTGAGTCGCCATCCCGGAGGCCCTGATCGATCCCTGGGACGTTGAGGAGGTCGACTACGAGCGGCTGACCCGGGAGTTCGGGATCGAGCCGATCGACGACGAGGTGCGGGGCCTCCTCCCCAGGGACTTCCCGCTGGTCGAGCGGGGGATCGTCTTCGGGCACCGGGACTTCGACGCGTTCCTCCGGGAGTACCGGGAGGGCGAGCGGGTCTCGGTCCTCAGCGGGATGATGCCCAGCGGGCGCATGCACCTGGGGCACAAGACCGTCGTGGATCAGCTCGTCTGGTACCAGCGGGAGCTGGGCGTCAAGGTGTACATCCCGATCGCCGACCTGGAGGCGTACCACGCGCGCGGCATGGACCTCGAGGAGGCGCACGACCTGGCCGTCCGCGAGTACATCCTGAACTACGCGGCCCTGGGCCTGGACCTCGACCCGGAGCGCTGCGAGGTCTACCTGCAGTCCGAGCGGAAGACCGTCCAGCGACTGGCCCTGCTCCTCGCCGGGCGCCTCACCTGGAACGCGATCCGGAACACGTACGGCTTCTCCGGCGACACCAGCATGGGGCACGCGTTCGCTCCCATCGTCCAGGCGGCCGACATCCTCCACCCTCAGGAGCTCGAGGGCCCGCACCGCGTCCTCGTACCCGTCGGCGTGGATCAGGACCCGCACCTCCGCCTCACCCGGGACGTCGCCGAGAAGGAGGGGCTGGTCAAGCCCGCGAGCACCTACCACCGGTTCATGACCGGGCTGACCGGCGGGAAGATGTCCAGCAGCAAGCCGAAGACGGCCATCTTCCTCACGGACCCGCCGGAGGAGGTCGAGCGGAAGGTCTGGAGCGCGAAGACGGGCGGCGGGGCCACGCTCGAGGAGCACCGGGAGAAGGGCGGGAATCCGGACGAGTGCGTCGTGTACGAGCTGATGGTGTATCACCTCGCGGACCGGCTGGGCGAGGGCAAGCTCCGGGAGATCCGGGAGAAGTGCCGGGAGGGCGAGGTCGTCTGCGGGGAGTGCAAGGAGCTCGTGGCCCGGGAGCTGAAGGCCCTGCTGCGCGAGCTCCGGGAGGCCCGGGAGCGGGCGAGGGAGGAGCTCCCGGACCTGCTCTCTCAGCACGAGGACGCGCCGCCCGCCCCGGAGGACTGGTAGCATGATCCCACCGTTCCAAGCCCTCGTGACCTGCCCCGCCGGGTTCGAGTTCCGGTGCGTCTCGGAGCTGGAGCGACTGCTGCGGGAGGAGGACCCGTTCGTCGAGGTCGAGCCCACCTACTTCAAGGGCGTCGTGGTCGTCCGATCCGAGCTGGAGCCGGAGGAGATCGTCGAGCGGATTCGGGAGGCGGACACGGACTGGGTGGCCCGTGCGGTCCCCATCCACCGGACCGTGCGCGCCGAGCTGGACGCGATCGAGCGCGCCGCGGTCGCCCTGGCCCGGCGTCGGCTGAACGAGGACACCGCCTTCGCCGTGCGGTGTCGCAAGCGGGGTCAGCCTCCTTTCGGTCGCCGGGACGTGGAGGTGCGGGTGGGGGCCGCCGTCCAGGAGGCGACCGGGGCGCCCGTCGACCTGGAGGAACCGGACTACGTCGTGCGCGTGGAGGTGCTGCAGGACACGGCCGGCGTCGCCGTGATCCCGCCCGACCTGATCGTCCGAAAGGAGGTCAAGCGCGTCCGCAAGTGGAGCCCCGGGATGCGGCCCGTCTCCCGGGCTCAGTTGAAGCTGCGTGAGCTACTGAAGCGGCACCCGTACCTGGTGCGGGAGGGCTGGAGCGCGATCGACCTGGGGGCGGCCCCGGGCGGCTGGACGTACGAGCTCGCGCGGCGCGTCAGGCCCGGTACGGTGTACGCGGTCGATCCGGGCGAGCTGCACCCTAGGGTGCGCGAGCTGGACAACGTGGTGCACCTGCGGAAGCGGGCGGAGGAGCTCACGGGGGAGGACGTGCCGGAGCGGGTGCGCCTGGTGACGAGCGACCTGAACCGGGTGCACTCGGAGGCGGCCGCGATCACGCTCGACGTTGCGGACCGGTTCCTGGAGTCCGGCGGGTTCGTGGTGCAGACGGTGAAGCTGGCCGTGGACCCGGAGACGGGCGAGTACGCGGCCCCGGACGTGGAGACGGCGGTCTCCGAGGTCGAGCTGGAGTACGAACGGCGCGGGTACGAGGTGCTGGCCGTTGAGTACCTGAAGCACAACACGCCGAAGGAGCGGACCCTCGTCGCCCGGAAGGAGGGCTGAGCGTGCTCCGCGCCGGCTCCACCCTCGCCTGGGGCCGGTGGCGGGCCAAGGTGACGGCCGTGCTGGAGGTGGAGGGCGCCCGGTTCCTGGTCACGAGCCTCGCGGGCGAGCCGCCGGAGCGGGTGCGCGGTGAGGGGACGGTCTGCGAGCTGGCGTTTCGGGATCCCGTGGGCAAGTTCGCCGCGTACTGGGTGGACCCGGAGCGGTCGGAGGTGACACCGACCGGGGGGCCGCGGCCCGGCACGTGCGCGGTGCACCTGGGGGACGCGTGGGTGCTGTCGGAGGTGCTCGACGTGGGGCCTCAGGAGCTCACGATCCGGCTGCCGAACGCGCGGATTCCCGGGCCCGAGGACGCCGGGGCCCCGGTGGCGCAGGACGAGCGGGTCGTGGGAATGCTGTACATGTACTTCCTGGAGACGGACTGCATCGGGCGCGCCGTGAGGATAGACTTTATTGAATCCAGGCTGGGAAGGGCGGTCAGGAGGCTCCGGGGGCGGCGGTCGTGAGCTCGGTGATCTTCGACCTGGAGGGTCCGCTGTCGCCGATGGATCACGCTTACGAGGTGATGCGGAGGTTCGTGCCGGAGGGAGACCTGATCTTCGAGGTGCTCAGCCGGTACGACGACGTCGTGTACCTCAAGGAGCGGCGGGAGGGGTACGAGCCGGGCACCACGCTGCAGCTGATCGTGCCCTTCCTTCTCGTGCACGGGGTCACGGAGGAGGGGCTGAAGGAGGTGTCCGAGCAGGCGGACCTCACGCCGGGCGCGCTGGAGACGGTGAGGGAGCTGGCCTGCCCCAAGTTCATCGCGTCCACGAGCTACGAGCAGCACGCGCTGACCGTGGCCAGCCGGCTGGGCATCCCGGAGCGGAACGTGTACTGCACCCGGCTGCCCCTGAACGAGGCTCCAGAGCCCTCGGAGGAGGAGCGGGAGCTGGTGCGGGAGATCGAGCGGGAGCTGCTGGAGCTGTACCCGCCGGACGAGGTGGAGGATCGCGAGCTCGTGGCCCGGGTGGACGAGCTCCTGGGCCGCCTGGAGGGGACGAGCCTGGGCGAGTTCTGCGCGCGGGTGGAGGTGGTGGGAGG
>JBDOKE010000145.1:0-1628 GCA_039833815.1 Methanobacteriota archaeon
GTCGGACGCGGGCTGGACGACGGCCTCGCGCTCGTGCAGAGCAGGCCGACCTCGGACCCGTTCGTGGCGGCGTTCTACGGGGACGAGGGCTCCGGTTAGCTTGCCTTCTACCGGGTGGCGCACGCCTACTCGACGGGATCGCCCGGTGAGGTCTCGGTGGACTCCCCGGAGCTCACCGACGATCCCGGGAGGACGCTATCTACCGGTACGGAGGTGGCGGCGGTCTGCGCCGGTCGGTACGTGGCGCTGGGGCTGGCCACCCCGTAGGAGCGGGCGCCGCTGTACGCTAGGAAGGTGCTGGGACTGTCGCACGGCGACGATCGGGCCTACGCGATCACGGACGTCACCTACCTGTCGGGGATTCGACGGTAGCGCCGTGAGGGACGCGACCGTCCGCACGCTGGGTCTCGACGCGAGGCTCTGTAATCGGGGCGTCCAGGGGAGCCCGCGACGGGATCGTGGAGTTTCACGCGGACGAGTCCGC
Source organism: Methanobacteriota archaeon (assembly GCA_039833815.1). Taxonomy (GTDB): domain Archaea; phylum JAADCQ01; class Methanopyri; order Methanopyrales; family Methanopyraceae; genus Methanopyrus. Next base: position 485 of record JBDOKE010000145.1, read on the forward strand.
GGACCCGGTGATCGCGGTCGTCAACGCGGGGACGGGCGAGGGTGTGGCAGTCGTCCCGGACCCGTCGAAGCTGAGCGGGAAGCGGGCGGTAGGACACCCTGGCCATGGACGTTCGCGCTGGAGTACGCGAAGTCCCACGCCGGGTAGGGCGCAGATGGACGCGTTCAGGGTCGGGATCACGGGAGCTGAGAAAGCTCGGCCGGTACGCATTCCACGCGGTCTCGCTGGCGACGGCGGTAGTCAACGAGGCGCCCCGGGACCTGTTGCGGTGCGCCGCGTGGCACGATCACTTCTGCCCGGGCGTCACCAGCGGTTGGATGGTCGCCCGTTACATCCGGGAGGAGATGGGAGGCTGAAGCGGCGGTACGGGGTGGACGTCGCGGGCATCCTGCCCCGGTACAGGTGCGCGGGTAAGGGCGAGGAGGAGCAGATCCTGGGTGGCAAGGCGTACGTGATCGGCTTCGACTGGAACAGGGCCAACGAGTCGGGGCCGAAGGTGAGGTACCTCGGCAGCGCCGCTTGGGCGGTGGAGCTCGTTAAGCGTGGTTCGTCCGGGTGGTCAAGGGAGCTCGCTGGAGGTCGGCATCGTGCCCAAGCCGAGGCCGGCACGGTCGCCGGTGCCTCTGGCAGCGCTCGCCCTGGCGATGCTGGCGCTCGCTCCTGATCGCCTCCCAGCTGGTCGCGCACACGCGCGAGGGCCCGCGGGTGGTCAGGACCTACCGGTCGGTGAAGAGGGTCGCAACGTCGGCGCCACCCGTCCGCCTGAGCGACGGGGCGGTCAGGTACCTGGTGGAGGAGACGCGGGCGCCGACGGTCTTCCCGGTCGCGTGCCTGGACGTGGACGGTGACGACGGGTGATCGTGAAGGCCCCGCCCGGCGTGTCCCGCTACGACGCCGCCCCCGGGGCTCAGGTGCCGGTTCAAGTGCGAGCCGGTCCGCCTGCCGCAGGGGCTCGCGCTCCCGGCGGTGCTGGGGCCGGTGGACCTCGTGGTGCCCGACGTGCGCGACGGGGTGCCGGTGCTCCACGCGGTCGACGTGAGGTCGGGCGAGGAGCGCTGGTCGCTGGATCTTACGCGGCACGGGGTCCCGAGGGTTCGCGGCCACCGGTCGGTGTGGAGGGTCATGGCGGGTGAGTTGGACGGGG
>JBDOKE010000146.1:0-3750 GCA_039833815.1 Methanobacteriota archaeon
CGAATGCCGCACGTGTCGGTCACGTGCCTGGAGTGTGGGTACATATACAGGTACCCGTACTTGAGGGAGGTGAAGGAGCGGCGCCGTCGGCGCGCGGAGCGTCGGAAGGGGGTGGGCTCGGATGGTTAAGTACCCGGCCGACGTCAAGCGGCTGCCCGGAAAGGAGCGTCGCCGCCTGCGGGCCCAGGGCGTGATGCTGGAGCCGATGGTGCGGATCGGGAAGCGCGGGCTCACGTCGGGCGTGATCGAGGAGGTGGATCGGCAGCTGGAGGAGCGGGAGCTGGTCAAGGTACGGTTCGAGCGGAACATTCTGCGCCGGTACGATCGCAAGGAGCTGGCGGCGGAGCTCGCCCGGAAAGTGAACGCGGAGCTGATCGACGTGCGGGGTCGCACGGCCGTCCTGTTCCGGCCTCGGCAGGGCTGGAAGCGCTACCTGGAGCGCTTCTCCCGGTAAACCAATTAACGCGGGCGGGCCCGCCGACGCGGGGGGCTGGCGCGTGCCGGTGTACGACGCGTTCTCGGTCCCCGGGCACGAGCTCGTGGAGCGGCTCGCGGAGCGGCTGAAGGAGTTCGACGAGATCGAGCCGCCGGAGTGGGCGAAGTACGTGAAGACGGGGCGCCACAAGGAGCGCCCGCCGGAGGACCCGGACTGGTGGTACGTGAGGGCCGCCTCCGTGCTGCGGAGGCTCTACATCGACGGACCGGTGGGCGTCGAGCGGCTGCGCACGTACTACGGGGGCCGTCAGGACCGGGGCGCCCGTCCGGAGCGGTTCCGCAAGGGCAGCGGCGCGATCGTCCGCAGGATCCTGCAGCAGCTGGAGGAGGCGGGACTGGTGGAGAAGACGGACGAGGGCCGGGTGCTCACGCCGGAGGGACGCTCCCTGGTGGACGAGACGGCGCACGAGATAGCTAAGGAGAAGGGGTACACGGACAAGTTCCGGTCCCCGGTGTAGCGTCGGGGCGGTTCCCATGACGGATCCCGAGCTGGAGCGGCTCCGAAGGAAGAGGATGCTCGAGCTGCAGCGCCGGGCCCAGGACCAGGCCCGGGAGGGGCGGGTGGAGGAGCGCAAGAAGGAGGAGCAGCGCGCGCTGGAAGAGGCGCAGCGCAGGGCGATCCTGCGCAGGATCCTGACCCCGGAGGCACGGGAGCGGCTGGCCCGCGTACGCCTGGCCCGGCCGCAGCTGGCGCAGGCCGTGGAAAATTACCTGATCCAGCTGGCGCAGTCCGGCCGGCTAGACGGTCGGGTGGATGAGGATCAGCTGAAAAGGCTCCTGAAGCAGGTTTCGAAGGCCACGAGGAGGGATTTCAAGATCCGGATCGAGCGGAAGTAGTGGGGGGCTCCGCGATGGCGAGGGCCAAGCCCCTGGGCAAGAAGCTGAGGATGGGTCGAGCCATCAAGCAGAACCGCCGGGTGCCCCCGTGGGTAATCGCGAAGACCGGCGGCCGAAGCGTCGAGAACCCGAAGCAGCGGCACTGGCGGAGGAGCAAGCTGAAGCCGTAAGGGGGTGATCGGACTTGGCGGAGGGTGAGGTGGTGGAGGAGCGCGTCTACACGGTCCCGCTGAGGGACGCCAAGAAGGCGCCCCTGAAGAAGCGGGCCCCCAAGGCGATCAAGGTGCTCCGGCAGTTCATCGAGCGGCACATGAAGGCGGAGGAGGTGAAGATCGGAAACGACGTGAACGAGCGGATCTGGGAGCGGGGGATCAAGAAGCCGCCTTCCCGGGTGAGGGTCCGCGCGGTGAAGTACGAGGACGGAACCGTCGAGGTCAGGCTGGCGGAGTGACGATGACCGTCGTCAAGGCCTCGATCCGCGGGGATCCCAACGTCGGGGCCTGGATCGCCGCGTCGGAGGAGTTCGCGGTGGTCGCCCCCCGGGTCCCGGACGACGTGGTGCGGGACCTGGAGGAGGCGCTGGACGTCGAGGTGGTGAAGACCACCGTCGCGGGGAGCCAGCTCGTCGGCGCCCTGCTGGCCGTTAACTCCCACGGTGCCCTGTTCCCTCGGCACGCCGACGACCGGGAGATTCAGGCGGTCGCCGAGCTGGGCGTGGAGGTGGACGTCCTCCCCTCCAAGATGAACGCGGTGGGCAACCTGGTGCTGGCGAACGACCGGGGCGCCCTGGTTCACCCCGACCTGAACGATCACGCGCTCGAGGTCGTGGAGTCCGTGCTGGGCTGCCGCGCGGAGCGGGCGGAGATCGGCGGTGTGAAGACGGTCGGGTCCGCCGGCGTGGCGAACTCGAAGGGCGCCCTGATCCACCCGGGGGCGACGGAGGAGGAGCTGGACCTCGTGTCCAAAGTCCTAAAGGTGGAGGCCGAGGTGGGAACCGTCAACAAGGGCTCCCCTTACGTCGGGACCGGGCTGGTGGTAAACTCCAAGGGCGCCCTCGTGGGCGAGGAGACGACCGGGCCCGAGCTCGCCCGAATCGAGGACGCGCTCCACCTGATCTGACCGGGGGTGCCGCTCCGTGTCGGAGGAGGGTCCCGAGGTGAGGGTGTTCGAGGTTCGAGGCACGTTCCGGATGGGTGACGAGCCCAGGCAGCCCTTCCGGAAGCAGGTCACGGCCACTCGGGAGGAGGAGGCGCTGGAGAAGGTCTACTCCGAGCTGGGCAGCGAGCACCGGGTCTCCCGGACGGAGATCCGGATCGAAGAGATCAAAGAGATCGACCCCGAGGATGTCGAGGACCCGGTGCTCAGGCGTCTCCTCGGGGTGGAGGAGTGATGGCGGAGAAGAAGGGGAAGGAGAAGGATCGAGAGCGGCTGCAGCGCCTGATAGCCGAGATCCAGCAGCTGCAGGGACAGGCGGAGGCGATCAACGCGCAGCTCGACCTGATCGACACCTCCATCGAGGAGCTGAACCGGGTGGAGGAGACGCTCAAGGGCGTGAAGGGGATGAAGGGTGAGGAGGAGGTGCTGGTGCCCGTAGGAGCCCAGTCGTTCGTGAAGGCGATGATCACGGACACGGACCGCGTCATCGTGGGCATCGGGGCGGGCGTGGCGGTGGAGCGCACGATCGACGAGGCGCTGGAGTCCATCGACAACCGACGTCAGGAGCTGGAGAAGGCCCGCTCGGAGGCGCAGAAGCGGTTGCAGGAGATCTCGCAGAAGCTGCAGGAGAAGCAGCGTGAGGCGCAGCAGCTGGCCGAGAAACTGGGACTCACCCAGCAGGCCCAGCAGACCGCCCAGCAGCGGCAGTCGGGCGGCCCCTCCGGCGGCTCCTAACCCCTCCTCGGGGGCCCGAACCTTGTTCGGCAAGATGAAAAAGCTGTTCAGCAGCGTGAAGGAGCGGGTCACGAAACGCGTGGAGCGACGGGCCGAGGAGGAGTCCCCGAGCCCGGGAAAAGTTAAGGAAACCGAAACGATTGAGGCGGAGGAAAAGATCGAACCGAAGGAGGCGGAGGAGGGTAAGGGGACCGAGGAGAAGGTTAAGGAAGGGAAGGAGAGCGATGAGAAAGAGGAGAGAAAAGAGGCCGAGAGAAAGAGGCTGAAGAAGCCCTCGCTGAAGGAGAAGCTGAGGAGAGTGATCAAGCGCGAGGTCACGATCACGGAGAAAGATGTGAAAGACATCTTAGAAGAGTTTGAGTTGAATTTGATAAGCAACGACGTGGCGGTGGAGGTGGCGGAGAGCATCCGGGAGGAGCTGGAGCGGGAGCTGATCGGCAAGAGGGTCAAGGGCAAGTCGGAGATCCCGAAGGTGGTGGAGCGGAGCCTCCAGCGGGCGCTGCTCTCCGTGCTCGAACCGGAGCGTGA
>JBDOKE010000147.1:0-2107 GCA_039833815.1 Methanobacteriota archaeon
ATATCGACTGCGCAATCCCACTTTAAGTCCGCAGAGGTTGCAGACCACAGCATCCAGCACGCTCCGGCTACCATGACTAACTCGGACGACAAGTACGCGATCTTCAAAAGCTCCCCTAAAGCGCGGACTAGTGGACCCGGGACAGGCGAACGCCTGGTGGGCGGACGCACCGTAGCCGTGCGGTTCGCAACGCTCCTGACTCTTTTGACTACCTCAGCGGGCTTCGGTGGCCGCACCGGCTGTACTGGGGGGCGTGGGGGTAGCGGCATCCGCTTGGCGAGCGGCCTCCCCTCGGCTTTCCCCCGAGTGTGAGCCCGGGCCGGAGAAGGCGCGACGCTGGGTCTACTGGGTCTGCGCGGGCTCGACGGCTTCTCCCTCGTCACAGTGGGCTTCCCGGCCGCCCGCATCCTCGCCCGCGCCTTCTGCTGCTGCGGGCGCTGTGAGGGTTGTGGCAGCACGTAGGGCACGTTCAGGGTCAGGATTAGTGGCTTCTCCACGAACACGCGACGCTTGGGGTCGAACACTGAGTCGCCCTCGTAGCGGATCCTCAGGGTTACCCGAGTCGTGCCGGTCCAACTCCTCGGCGTGAACTCAAGAAGGAGCTTAATCAGGTGCACACCCTCGCCGAGCTTTGCGTCGCTCAGATCCAGGCGCCTGCCACCCTCAGACGCATCCACCGACCACGACTTCGCACCTCTCACGATCACGTCTATCGCTCGTACCTTAGTTCCACGGATCTCCAGCCACAGGTAAGCCTCCGCGGTGACCTTGCCCTCACTCACCGAGACGTTCCTGACGCCGACCCTTCCAGTGACGCTGGGCAGCTCGTATTCCACAGAGCGCACCCTCTCGAGCCACCCTGCCAGCACGACTGAGACCTCACCCTTGGGCGGGACGCCCGGCACGAGGGCGAACACCGTGCTGTTCCGACTCACGATGGCCGGATCGTAAGGCCCGCTCCAACCGCCGCGCCTGGACTTGGCGAGGAAGTACCAGGCCTTCCGGCCGTTCACGTGGACGACTAGCTCGCCGCCCTCCTTGGTTGCTAGCTCCAGCAGGAACCAGTTGATCCCACGATCGACCACCTGGACGCGTGGAGCCGAGTATGGGACTTCGATCGCCAGGCGGGCCGGGCAGGAGACTGGACCTTCTCTGGGGTTCCTTACGACCGTCCCATGGTCAAACTCAGCCAGGACCTGCAGCCGGAGGCGGCCGCACTCCCGGCGCACGTGGACCTTGACCGGAAGAGTGAGCTCGTGGGTTCCAGGCCCCAGCTCGACGTCCCTAGCGACCTCCCCGAGAACCTTGCCCGAGTCGTCGAGGACGCGGAGGACGACTCGGCGCACTACGGTGTCGACGGGTCTCACCGACACCCGGACAGTGAGCGTGAGCTCACCCTTGTCGACGAGGTACTTGCCGCGGACCACCCTCGCTGAGACCTCGACACCCTGAGGCAGCCGATAGCTTATCGTGGTGGTGCTGGAGAAGCTCCCGGACTCGTTGGTCACGTCGATCGTGCCGCGCTTCTCGAGCCCGCACAGCAGGATTTCCACCGCGCTGGAGCCCTCCGCTCGGTACGGGCGACTCGCCGAGTGCTCCTCGAACACGCGCCCGCGCTTCACGTAGTACGTCACCGGTCTCCCGCTCACTCGAACGATTAGGCTGCCCGGCCGCCAGGGGATCACTCGGAGGAGTAGCCAGTTGAGCCCGTAGTCCACTATCTCGACGTGCGGCCGGCCGTACGTCACCTCCAGCACTCGCCTCGCGGGCGCCTCCACGATCCTGAACTCGCCGCCCTCCGGTAGGACGGTGTCATAATCGCCATGCCCAACGCGACGCAGTCATCCAGCCAGCGGAGGCTCTGGCCGTTCCCGTGCCACACTGAAAGCGAGACCTTCACCTACCCACGGTCCCGATTAGCGCCGGCTGGCCCTTGGAACGCTCCGTTGACGGTTCCGTCCGAGGAGGGGACCGGGGGTGCGACCGCGCTGCTCGCGGAGCTGCGCCGCGTGCCCCGGGACGTCTGGCTGCTGGGCGCGGTCAGCCTCATCAACGACGTCAGCTCGGAGGGCATCTTCGCGATCCTCCCGTACTACCTCACGCTCCT
>JBDOKE010000148.1:0-2320 GCA_039833815.1 Methanobacteriota archaeon
GCCTTTCGCGTGCGCCTCACGTACTCGCTTACCAGCGGGCGCAGGACCGCGTTCACCAGGGCCGTGGAGGTGCGCTCGTACTCCCGGTACTCCCGGCACACCTCGTGCGAGCAGACGATCTCCACGTCGTCCCCGAGCTCCCGGCGCAGCACCTCCTTGGCCCTCCGCTCGTTTCTCGGGTTCGCGTACGCGTGCAGGAACGAGATCACGACCGCCCGAACGTCCCGGGAGCGCAGCTTCCCCGCGATCTCGCGGAGCCGCTCCTCGTCAACCGGCACGATCACCTCGCCGTCCGGGGACACGCGCTCCTTGACCTCGAATCGGAGGTGACGGGGAACTAGCGGCTCGGGCTTCCGGGGCTCCAGCGTGTACATCTGCGGGCGCACCTGCCGGCCGATCTCCACGAGGTCGCGGAAGCCGAGGGTGGTGATCAGCGCCACCTTCGGTAGCTCCAGCCCGCGCTGACCGAGGAACGCGTTCGTGCCGATCGTGGTGGCGTGCAGGACCGTGTCCGGGCCCTCCTTGGCCTCGGACAGGGCGCGCTTGAAGGACCGGTCCGGGCGCGTGGAGGAGGAGGGGACCTTCCTCACCCGGAGCCGCCGGCCGTCGTACTCGACCAGGTCGGTGAAGGTACCCCCGATGTCGATTCCGACGAGCGACAACTAGGTACCCTCCGCTAGGAGGCGGACGAGGTCCGTCTTGGTGATCACCCCGACCACCTCATCCCGGTAGTTGACCACGGGGAGTCCCGGGACGCGCTTGCGCACCATCAGCTCCGCGGCGTCCACCAGCCCGAAGTCCGTTCGGACCGACAGCGGGGTGCGCATGATGTCGTCGACCCGGGCGCGCTTGATCCGCGACCGGAACTTGCCCTTGGGCGACTTCTCTCGCAGCCGGGCCAGCTCCAGGGCCAGGACGCGGTCCGTGAGGAGGCCGACCAGGCGCTCGCGCTCCACCACGGGTAGGATCTTCGCGCCCTCCTCGAACATCAGGCGTCGAGCGTGTAGTAGGCTGGACCCGGCGGACACGGTGATCGGGTTCTTCGTCATGTGAAGGGCCACGTAGTCCTCGGACTCGACCAGCTCGAGCAGGTCGGTCTTCGTGACGATGCCGACGAGCTTGTGCCCGTCCAGTACGGGGAGCCCGGAGATTCCGTGGGAGAGCATCGTGTGGATGGCCTGGTCCACGGTCGCGTCCGGGGAGATCGTCACGACGGGTGAGGTCATGACCTCGGAAACGCGGATCCTGGAGGGTGAGACATCGCCGAAGCGCGCGTCGGCGACCGCGAGCGCGGCGTCGAGCACGGTGATGATCCCGACGAGTTCCTTCCGGTCCTCGGAGACGCGCTCGGTGACCGGGAGCCGGTTCACCTTTCTCTTGCGCATCGTGCGGAGGGCGAACTTGAGGGACTGGTCCGCGTCGACGGTAACGGGACGCTCCGTCATCACGTCCTCGACCTTTAGCTTGGAGGGTGACGGGGGCGACAAGCAGGGCACCCTCACCCAGGGGCGTGGGGGAGGGAGGGGAGGCTACTCGGAGGGCTTGGCCAGCGTAATGGCGATCGTCGAGACGCTGATCGTGTCGCCTTCCTCCGTCTCGATCTCCTCGGTGCCGATCTCGATGTCCTTCACCTCCACCTCCGGCATGACGTTGTTCCGGATGAACTCGGCGACGTCCACGGCCCGGCTGATGGCCCGACCCCTGGCCACCAGCTTGACCTCGTCCGCGCCCTCGCTGAACTGCGTCATCACCGCGAGCACGTAGTTGGTCACGGGCTTGTTGCCCACGTAAATGACGTTCTCATCCTCCGCCATCGCGATCACCCCGGTATCCCCGCTCTCCGGTCCTGACCTTAGCGCGGTCTCGCGCCCGACGGGTGGCCCCTATAAACTTCACCCCTTCGATCACAGCAGAAGCAGCGCGCCGGCCACCAGCAGCCGGGCCGCGAGGCTTGAGCCCAGGTTCGCGGCCCACACCTTCATCCCCAACCGTCCCCCGAAGATCGACACGTACGTGGCCAGGGACGCGCGCAGGAAGATCATGAGCACGTTCGCGCAGCCCGCGATCAGCAGCGCCGCGATCGCCTCGCGCTCCGAGAGGGCGCCCATCCGGACGAACTCGGCCACCGTCGCGTACCCGACCGTGTAATGGCTCAGGTTGGCCACCATCGTCGCCAGCACCGGACCGAACCCACCGTGCACGCGCCACCGAATGAGCTCCGCCAGCGCCACCATCGCCGCGCCCACGCCCAGCATGCGCGGGAGAACGTACGCCATCCGCCGACCCGCCCGGCGCAGCGCGTCCGCCAACGCCTCTCGAA
>JBDOKE010000149.1:0-1224 GCA_039833815.1 Methanobacteriota archaeon
GGTAAGCCGTACTACTGGTACTGGATCGGGCGGGAGCTGCCGCCCGAGCTGCGGGAGCGGTCGCAGACGTGGGCCACGGCGTACGCGCTCGCGGCCTTCGCGCTGGCGAAGAAGCTCGGCGTCGGCACCAAGGCGGCGGCCAAGAAGGGGACGAAGCGCCGGGGTATCCCGGTGGCACCGGAGGTCGTGGCGCTGGCCCTGGCGGCGTCACTACTCCTAGCTCGACGCCGCTAGGGGGCGCTTTTTCCCAATGCTCCGGTCCTCCCTCCCAACTCTCCCGCTGCTTCTGGTCGCAATCTTGGCATCCTTCGCCCCGGTTTCCTGCGGTGAGATGCTCGTTATCTCCAACTACGCCGGTCAGCTGCTGGAGCCGCTGTCGAAGTCGGGCGTCGAGTTCTTCGTTATCAGCCCCGGCTCGTACGACGCCCTCATCGTCGGCGCGAACCTCAGTGACGTGAGGGAGGAGACTTGCGAGCGCATCCGCCGCGCCTCGGTCGTGGTCCTGTACCGGTCCTCACAGCTGACGTCGCTGCGCCCCTTCTCGGCCCCCGAGCATGCGGCCCTGGCCGACGCCCTCTCCCGGGGCGCCGCGCTGTACGCGTACCTGAGCGAGACGAAGATCCCGGAGGTCAACCTCGCCAAGGCCGAGGTGGTCCCGGTGGCGGACCGCGCGGTGGACGTCGGGGGCGTCAAGATCCCGCTCTACCTGTTCCTGGTGACCGACTCCGAGCCCAACCTGATCCAGTTCTTCCGGTACGCGGCCCGGAAGGAGCCGCCCCGCGCGTTCTACCTCGACGGCCTGCTGGCCCTGTACGACCCGCTCACCGACACGGTGATGTCGCTGGGCCCCGCCAGCCCGACCGTCATCTCGCGCTACCAGCGCTCCTTCCCGACCGGGGAGGTCCTGTCCAGCTACCACGGGATCACGATCTACCCAAGGTGGTTCGTGGAGTTCGTTCGCAACGAGGTCCTGCCCAGGCTCCGGGAGATGTTCGACAGGTACCGCGCGCTCGGCCGGTCGAAGGGGTTCTACACCCCGGGAGCTCCGACGGTCTTCGTCGTGTTCGACTCCGTCAACGTCCTCGGGCGGCACCTGGGCTACCTCGACTGGCTGAAGGTGCTCACGAGAAAGCTCCGCGAGCGCGGATACAACGTGGTACCCATCGCCCTCCACTACGACATCCTGTACACGCTGGCCCACGACTTCCTCAAGGCCTTCAAGCC
>JBDOKE010000149.1:1234-2562 GCA_039833815.1 Methanobacteriota archaeon
CCGCTGGTCGAGGAGGAGCGCACCGTCTGCATCCTGTGGGCCGTCAACCACTGCATGATGCAGTACTACCCGCCGGACAGCAAGATCGTGAAGCTGTTCGAGCGGCTGAACGTGCCGGTGATCGGGCTGGACTGCAACCACATGGGCCTGACGGAACTGCAGTGGGAATGCCTGTACATGAACGAGAGGCGCGCCGACCACTACCTGGTGTTCAACGTGATCGTGCCCGAAAACGTCGGGTTCCTGGGTCTGTACCTCGTGGGAACGTCCCGCGTGGTTAAGCTCCCGCCCGAACTCGCCCGACACGTGCCCGGCGGCGTGCTCCTGATCAGCGGCAAGCCGGTGGAGGAGACGATCGACGTTGTCGTCCGCCTGATCGAGAAGCTCCGCCGGCTGCGAGAGGCTCCCAACTCGGAGAAGCGGATCGCGCTGGTTTACGGCGTGGACACGTACGGTCGAGACTTCGTGGCGGTGGCTGACCAGCTGGACGTGCCCGCGAGCATCTTACATATCCTCGCCTGGCTCAAGGCCGAGGGTTACGCGGTCGAGACGCCCTGGGACGAGGAGTTCCAGCGCGTTGTCGAGCTCGACCGCCGGGCCTGGGAGCTGCTGAGGCGCGGGACGACGGAGCACGGGGACCTGAGGCAGGCGGTTGAGACCTTCCGCGAAGCCCTGAACACCCTCCTCGGGCTCTCGGACCGGTTCTGGCGCGAGTACCTGTCGAGGGCGTACCACCTCGGACCCTACGTCCGAGTACCTCCGCTGCGCACGGGTCTGAACCGGTTCGTCGGGCGGGTGGGCGGCCGCTCGCACGAGGTTGAGCTGCTCCTACTTGACAAGGTCACGCTCAAGGAGTACCTCGAGTGGTACCGAACCCTGCCCGAAGCCACGCGGCTGTACGTGGAGCGCGGCATCCTCGGCTACTTGACCTACCTTGTGAAGCGGGCCAACCCCGAGGACCTGCCGCCCGACGAGCGCTACCTGAGGTTCCTCAGGGCGAGGATGAAAGAGCTGGAGGGCACCGTGATCTCTTGCCTGAACTCGCTCGAGCTTGACACCAGGACCCGGGAGAGGCTGGAGAGGAGACTGCGGGAGATCTTCGCGGAGGTGACGGACCTCCTGGTGCGGGTGTCGCGGGGCGAGCGCGTGGACAAGAGACCGGTCCTCCGGGACCTCGAGGCACTGTGGAGGGAGTGGCGCGCCCGGCTGGACGAGCTGGGTGGGCTGTTCGGGTGTGGGCCGCCCGAGAAGTCCCCGTTCCTGCGGGTCATTGACGGGGTGCGTGCGTTCCCGATACCCGGAGTGAAGTTTGGGAACGTGATTGTGCT
>JBDOKE010000150.1:0-5210 GCA_039833815.1 Methanobacteriota archaeon
GACGAGCACGACGAGGTCGTCATCGAGGGTATCGGCGGCCCCAAGGGCCGCGCCAAGGGTGACATCCCGGGCGTCCGATACAAGGTCGTCAAGGTGAACGACGTGGCGCTCTCCGAGCTGCTGAAGGGTAAGATCGAGAAGCCCATGCGCTGAGGGGTGCCGCGCTTGGCGGAGGAGCCGGAGGCCGAGCCCACCGAGGAGGAGGCCACCGAGGCGGAGGAAGGGCCGGGAATGGAGGCCAGCGCCCGCCGCTGGCGGGTCGTCTACTCCGACATGGAGGGCAACCCGTACCTCGAGAACCTCAGCAAGATGAAGGTGTTCGGCAAGTGGGACCCCACCGAGGTCGAGGTGCGCGACCCGGGCCTCAAGGACTACATCTGCCTCAAGCCCACGTACCTCCCACACACCGGCGGCCGCCACGCCAAGAAGCGGTTCGCCAAGTCCGAGGTCCCCATCGTCGAGCGGCTCATGAACAAGCTGATGCGCACGCAGAAGAACACGGGCAAGAAGCACCTAGCGTACAAGATCGTGAAGAAGGCGTTCGACATCATTCACGAGCGCACGGGCGAGAACCCCATCCAGGTCCTCGTCCAGGCCGTGGAGAACGCGGCCCCGCGCGAGGAGACCACGCGCATCATTTACGGAGGTATCACGTACCACGAGGCCGTGGACTGCTCCCCGCAGCGTCGCGTCGACCTCGCCCTCCGATTCATCGCGGAGGGCACCCAGCAGCGCGCCTTCCGAAGCCCCAAGCCCGTGGAGGAGTGCCTGGCCGAGGAGATCATCGCGGCCGCGAAGTACGACACCGACTGCTACTCGATCCAGAAGAAGGAGGAGATCGAGCGTATCGCCGAGGCCTCACGGTAAGCCCTCATTTTTTTCGTTATTCACCCTGAGTAAAGCGCCCTCGGGGGTGCCTTTCGTTGGGTCGTAAGGAGAAGATGGCCCAGAAGTGCCGCGAGCTGATGACCGAGCCGGAGAAGATCCGAAACATCGGCATCATCGCGCACATCGACCACGGTAAGACGACGCTGTCCGACCAGCTGCTGGCCGGTGCGGGGATGATCTCGGAGGAGCTGGCGGGCGACCAGCTCGTCCTGGACTTCGACGAGATGGAGCAGGAGCGGGGCATCACCATCGACGCGGCGAACGTGAGCATGGTGCACGAGTACGAGGGCGAGGAGTACCTGATCAACCTGATCGACACGCCGGGTCACGTGGACTTCTCGGGCGACGTGACGCGGGCGATGCGGGCCGTGGACGGCGCGATCGTGGTCGTCTGCGCGGTCGAGGGTGTGATGCCGCAGACGGAGACCGTGCTTCGGCAGGCGCTGCGGGAGCGCGTGAAGCCGGTCCTGTACATCAACAAGGTGGACCGGTTGATCACGGAGCTTAAGTTGAGCCCGGAGGAGATGCAGCAGCGGTTCATGGAGATCATCACCGAGGTGAACAAGATGATCGAGCAGATGGCGCCGAAGGAGTTCCGGGACGAGTGGAAGGTGAGCGTGGAGGACGGTACGGTCGCGTTCGGTAGCGCGTACTACGGTTGGGGAATCAGCTTCCCGTTCATGGAGAAGACGGGGATCACGTTCAAGGACATCATCGAGGCGTGTCAGGAGGGTCCGGACGCGCAGAAGGAGCTGGCGCAGGAGGCCCCGGTGTACCAGGTCGTGCTGGACATGGTCGTGAAGCACCTGCCGGACCCGGTCACGGCGCAGGGGTACCGTATCGAGCAGATCTGGCCGGGTGACCCGGAGAGTGAGGACGGGGAGATGCTGCGGAAGTGCGACCCGGACGGGAAGCTGGCGATGGTCGTGACGGACGTGCGCATCGACGAGCACGCGGGTGAGGTGGCGACGGGCCGCGTGTACTCGGGCACGATCCGAGAGGGCCAGGAGGTCTACCTGGCGAGCGCGCAGCGGGAGGGTCGGGTGCAGCAGGTGGGCATCTACATGGGTCCGGACCGAATCCGGACGGACGAGGTGCCGGCGGGTAACATCGCGGCGGTGACGGGTCTGCGGGACGTGTGGGCCGGCGAGACGGTCACGGATCCGGAGGATCCGATCGAGCCGTTCGAGGAGCTGAAGCACTTCGCGGAACCGGTGGTGACGGTCGCGGTGGAGGCCAAGAACACGAAGGATCTACCCAAGCTGATCGAGATCCTGCATCAAATCGCGAAGGAGGATCCGACGGTCGAGGTGAAGATCGACGAGGAGACGGGGCAGCACCTGGTCTCGGGCATGGGCGAGCTGCACCTGGAGATCATCGCGCACCGGATCAAGGAGCGCGGCGTGGACATCAAGGTGTCCGAGCCGATCGTGGTGTACCGGGAGGGCGTGTTCGGCGTCTGCGACGAGGAGGTGGAGGGCAAGTCCCCGAACAAGCACAATCGGTTCTACGTGACGATCGAGCCCGTGGAGGAGGAGATCATCGAGGCCATCGAGGAGGGACAGATCAACCCGGAGGAGATGAAGCGGAAGGAGCTGGAGGAGGCGCTGATCGAGCACGGGATGGACCGGGACGACGCGAAGGCCGTGGAGGCGGTGAAGGGCACGAACTTCTTCCTGGACAAGACGGTCGGCGTGCAGTACCTGAACGAGGTGATGGAGCTGCTGGTGGAGGGCTTCGAGGAGGCGATGGAGGAGGGCCCGCTGGCCAAGGAGCCGTGCCGCGGCGTGAAGGTCATCCTGACGGACGCGGAGATTCACGAGGACCCGGTGCACCGCGGCCCGGCTCAGGTGATCCCGGCGATCAAGAAGGCGATCTACGGGGGCATGCTGCTGGCGGACACGCACCTGCTGGAGCCCATCCAGTACGTGTACGTGACCGTCCCGCAGGACTACATGGGTGCGGTCACGAAGGAGATCCAGAACCGGCGCGGTACGATCGAGGACATCCAGCAGGAGGGTGACACGGTCATCATCAAGGCCAAGGCGCCGGTCGCCGAGATGTTCGGCTTTGCGAACGACATTCGGTCCGCGACGGAGGGGCGCGCGATCTGGACCACGGAGCACGCAGGGTACGAGCGCGTCCCGGAGGACATGGAGGAGGACATCATCCGGGAGATCCGGGAGCGGAAGGGGCTGAAGCCGGAGCCGCCGAAGCCGGAGGACTACATCGAGGAGTACGGCGGTTAGCCCCGGGACAGCTCCACCACCCGCTCCAGCACGCGCCCCGGCTCCCCTTCCTCGATCACCTCCAACGCCCGGTCCACGCCCTCCTCGATCGAGTCCACCGCGCCCCCCACGAAGAGCGCCGCCCCCGCGTTGAACGCCGTCATCTGCACCTTCGGATGGTCCTGCGGCAGGTTACCGCTCAGGAGCTCCCGCGCCTCCTCGGCCGCCTCCCGCGGACCCGAGCCGGCCACGTCCTCCGGCTCCGCCCGGTCCAGCCCCACGTCCTCCGGGGCGATCGTGTCCGGCCCCTCCACCTCCCCGTCCTCCACGTACATGACCTTGTTCTCGCACGTCACGCTGAGCTCGTCCACCCCGTCCACCCCGTACACCACCACGGCCCGCTCAACGCCCAGCTCCGCGAGGGCGCCTGCCACCAGTCCCAGCAGGCGCTCCGAGTACACGCCCACCACCTGACCCGTGAGCGCCTCCCGGGCCGGGTTGGTCAGCGGTCCGAGCACGTTGAACACCGTCCGCACGCCCAGCTCCCGGCGCACGGGCATGACGTTCCGCATCGCAGGGTGGTACCGAGGGGCGAACATGAACCCGAACCCCGCCTCCTCGATGCACCGCTCCACCACCTCGGGCCCCGCGTCCAGGTTCACACCCAGCGCCTCCATCAGGTCCGCGCTCCCGCACGAGCTCGTCACGCTCCGGTTCCCATGCTTCGCCACCGGCACGCCGGCGGCCGCGGCCGTGAGCCCCGCCAGCGTGCTGGCGTTGAACGTGTCCAGCCGGTCACCACCGGTTCCCGCCGTGTCCACGAGCGCGTCCACGCTGGGTCGCACGCGGACGGCGTGCTCCATCATCCCCTCCACGAACCCGGCCAGCTCCTCGGGCGCGTACCCCTTGCAGCGCAGCGCGACCAGGATGCCGGCCACCTGTACCTCGGACAGCTCCCCGCCCACGATCCGGCTCATCAGCTCCCGCGCCTCCCGCCGGGAGAGATCCTCCCCGCGGATGAGCCGCTCCAGCACCTCGCTCACGCCTCATGACCCCCCGTGCCGCTTTTTACCGGCCGGCGCGTCGGTCACGTTGGGGGGTGAGGGATCATGGTAAAGAGCTCGCACGTGCCTATAGTCTCACCGAACGATCCGGCGATCGTCTGCCCGAACTGCACGAAGGAGGAGTACAAGAAGGCGGTGAAGCGGCGGCGGAAGCTGGAGTTCGCGGGACTGTGCGAGGAGTGCGGTAGCGCCGCCTTCTACGAGTACTAACGTCGCACGCCCCCGGCCCAATCGTTACGAGTATCATAACGAATCCCGGACCCCCCTTAGTCGGCGTAAACCCCACCCGAGCCCAGCAGCTCCCGCAGCACCGTGGTCGCGTACCCGCCCCGGGGCAGCGAGAACCGGAACCGGACGACGTCCCTCCGGAGCACCTCAGCCCTCGGCCGGTAGACCCGCAGCAGGGCGGGCTTCCGGTCACCCCCGGCGGACAGCTCCGGCATGGACGGGACCCGGAAGTCCTCCGGCGAGACCCCTTCCCGCTCCAGCACCTCCCGCTCGATCTCCCCCGGCTCCCCCTCGCTGAGCCGCGTCCGGTAACCGGGGAGCGGCACGGTGGGCAGGCCGTCCCGGACGACGTCCCCCTCCACGGGCCGATCCAGCGGCAGGCCGCGGGCGAGCCGCTCCGAGAGGATCAGGTTGTACAGGTAGGACTGGTACGCGTGCACGAACATCCTCCGGATCCACATCGGCAGGCGGCGGAAGGCGTTGATGTAGTCGTTCGGGTGCCGGGCCAGGTGCCGCAGGATCTGCCGCTCGTAGTCCAGGAAGCGGGGGAAGCGCCGGAGCGCCTCCCGGAACTCCCCCCAGTGCTCCCTGAGCCACCGGCGGGCCTCGATCGCCTCCTCGGACTCGCGGGGGTACTCCAGGGTGAGGAAGACTTTCACGGCCCGCTCCCAGTCCTCCCGGATCACGTACCGACCGACGACGTGGGTCACGGGCCTCCGGCTGCCGAACCGCTGCAGGCCGAAGTAGTTGGGCACGCCCCCCAGCTCCCGGACGCGCGCGAGGAGCGCGTCCACGCGGCGGG
>JBDOKE010000151.1:0-4250 GCA_039833815.1 Methanobacteriota archaeon
TTCCGGAGCGGCCGGGGAGAACCCGTCTGATGGGTGAGCACCCCCTGTGGGCCCGGGTGAAACGGCGGGTCATCGTCGGGCGGGACGGCCGCGCTCGTCTAGGGTTGTCCCGCCGTCGTCCCACCCGGGCCCTTCATCGGCTGTGCCCGGCGGTAGCCGACCCGGCGGGTCATCCACGGCCCGGCCGCGTCCCCCGCGGGCGGGGAGGACCGGGCGGCGGTCCCCGGGCGGTTCATCCCGTTGCACACGGGCCTCCTGGGCCGGCCCGGTCACCGTTCGACCGACTTAAAATTTGACTCCCCGGTGTTCCTCAAGTCAGGGGGTGCTCGGTGACCTTCGTCCTTGCGTTGCGCTCCGATCGGGGCCGGGTGTCACCGGAGGTGAGGCCGGACCGGGAGTGGGCGTGGCTCGGGCCGCCCGTGGAGCCCTCGCGCCGGTTTTACCGGGCCGTGTCCTTGGCCGCGAGCGTGTCGATCGGCATGCCGGTGAACGTGAGGCACCCCGTCTCGGTTCACCCGGCCGAGCTGCCGGAGTACCTCAGCGTGGACGATCGGGTGTGGAGTGGCCTGAGCCGGCTGTTGGAGCGGTCGGAGCGCCTCTCCGAGGACGCCGCTGAGGTCGTCCTCGAGATGCTGAGGAGGGGTATCCGGGGCCTGCTGGCGGCGGACTTGGACGAGGTGGTGCGGGTGTTTCTGCCCGTCGTCTCGCTGGGCTGCCGGGAGGTTCGGGATGACCGGTTCGTGGCCCGGTGCCTGTCCCGGACGCTCTCCAGGCTGCTCGGTGAGCGGGCGTGCCTACCACCGGAACTGGTGGGGGAGCTGCTGCGGTGCACGTACGAGCTGGCGGAGCGGGCGTACGTTTCGGTTCTGCTGGCGCGCGCCGTGGGGTACCGGGTCCGCTCGATCGGACTTGAGGTGGAAGAGGCGGTGAGGGAACTCCCTCGGCCGAGGGTGGAGCGACCGCCGAGCGGGTTGAGGGGTGCGGTGGCCGGGCTGGCGTCGCTGGAGCTCGACGAGCTGCTCGATCGGGCGGCGAGTGAGGGGGGCAGGGTGGTGGTGAGCGCGGGGCGTCGGTTGGAGCTCCAACCCGGGGACTACGATCCGGCGTGGTCGAGGTACGTCTCACGCGTCTGCCTGTGAGTCCTCGTGGCGACCCTCACGTCGGGCGATCAAGGCGTTGACGCCGTCGACGAAGGCCTGGAGGCTGGCCACGACGATGTCCTCGTGGGAGGCGCCGGAGCTGACGGTCTCGCCCGTCTCCGGGTCGCGGAGCTTGACGTCCACGTGGGTGATCGCGTCGGTGCCGCCGGTAAGGGCGCGGGCGCGGTACTCGACGAGCTCGAACTCGACCCCCTGGTCCCTGAGGGCGCGTTGGAGGGCCTTGATGGTCGCGTCCACGGGCCCCACGCCGGTCGCGGCCGCCTCCTTGCGGGTGCCGTCGATCTCGATGACGACGGAGGCGGTGGGTAGGGCCCGCTTCCCGGTCACGGTGGTGAAGTCGTCGACCTCGATGTCGCGCCGTCGCGGTCGCTCGAGCACGTCCTCCGCGATCGCGCGCAGGTCGGCCTCGGTGATCCGCTTGCCCCGGTCGCCGAGGCGCTTGAGCCGTTTCGTGATCTCGAGGAGCTGTTCCTCGTCCACCTCGATGTTCATCCGGCGGAGCTTCTCGCGGATGACGGCGGTACCCACGTGCTTGCCCAGGACGAAGCGGCGCTTGCGGCCGACTTTCTCGGGCGGGATGGGCTCGTAGGTGGTCTCGTCCTTCATGAGCCCGTCCACGTGGATCCCGGACTCGTGGGTGAAGGCGTTCTCCCCGACCACGGCCTTGTTGGGCGGGACCTGCACGCCCGTGAGGCGCTCCACGAGCTTGGACAGCTCGGTGAGCCGCTCGGTCTCGATGCCGGTGTCCACGCCGTACAGCTCCTCGAGGACGATCACGACCTCCTCGAGCGCGGCGTTGCCCGCGCGCTCGCCGATCCCGTTCACGGTCACGTGAACCTGCTCGGCCCCGGCCCGGACGGCGGCGACGGTGTTCGCGGTCGCCATTCCGAAGTCGTCGTGGCAGTGCACGCTGAGGACGACCCCGTCGTCCAGGGGCTCGCGGAGCCTCCTCACGGCGTAGAACATGCCCTCCGGGGCCATCACGCCCACCGTGTCGTTGTACCCGACTCGGTCCGCCCCCGCCTCCAGGCAGGCGTGGAAGACGCGGTGGAGATACTCCAGCTCGGTCCTGGTGCCGTCCTCCGTGGAGATCTCGACGGTCAGGCCGTGATCTCGGGCGTACTCGACCGTCTCCGCGGCCCGCTCGAGCACCTCCTCCCGGGTCATGCCCAGCTTCTTCCTCACGTGCACGCGGGAGGTGGGCACGACGATGTGAACCGCGTCCGCGTCCGCCTCCACGGCCGCGTCCACGTCACCCTCGACCATCCTGGCCATGCTGCAGACTTCGGCGTCGAGCCCCTCCCGGGCGATCCTCCGGATGGCCTTCATCTCGCCCTCGCTGGCGGCCGCGAACCCGGCCTCGATCGTGTCCACGCCCACCTCGTCCAGCTTCCGCGCGATCGTCAGCTTCTCCTCGGGAGTGAGGGCGACGCCGGGCGTCTGCTCCCCGTCCCGCAGCGTCGTGTCGAAGATGCGGACCCTGTCGGGCAGGTCCGCGTCCCGGTTGGCCGCCTCAAGCACCCTCCGAGCCTCGGATAAAGCGATCCCCCACGTGGACGGCCCCCGCTACAGGGCGTCCCTGACGGCCGCGACGAGCTCCCCGTAGGACTCTTCAAGCTTTCGCGGGTCGACGCGCTCCTTCCGCGAGAGCGGAGGCAGCCGAACCACCTCGAGCGGCTCCAGGACCTCGAGCACGTTCAAGGTGACAACCTCGCGCCCGGCGGACAGGGTCTCCACGGCCCGGGCGTAGTCCCGGAGATCGTAGAGCAGGGCGACTCCCGGGCCCACCGCCACGACCACGCCCCGCTCCCGAAGCACCCCGGGCCAGGGGACGGCCAGGTTGTTCAGGCTCTCCACGAGCGCGGGCCCCTCACGGCGGACCCGGCGCCAGGCCCGGTCGATGACCCGGTAGATCTCCTCCGGGCTGGGCTCCTCGGCGCGCTCCTCGATCCGGTCGCAGTTCTCGAGCATGCGCGTCGTCTCCTCGGGGAGGTAGCGCAGGTCGGTGTCCGACCCGTAGAGTCGCACGGTGTTCCCCATCCGGTCGAGGAGCACGTACGCGTCGGGGCGGCTGGAAACGTACCGGAGGGACACGTCGGACTCGACGGCCTTGGCCACGTCGGGCGTGGTCCAAACGCGGTGGAACGGGTTCACGAGGGTGGGGGGCAGGTCCACCTCGGCGGCGCTTAGGAGCCGGGTCGCGTCCCGGCTCACGGGGAGCCCGAGCTCGACGCACCGGCGGGTGTGATCGTAGTGCAGCCACACGTTGTGCCCGGAGCGGGGCTTGAAGGGGACGAGGTCCAGGGCGCGGACCAGGGGGATCGACGCGGTCGTCTTCCCCGAGTCGCTCTCCAGGAGCCCCACGACCAGGATGATGGAGGCCACGGTTCACCGCCCCCTGGGGTGACCGGCTTGCGGGAGTGGCGGCCGGAGCCGGGCTACGACCCGCTGGAGACGGCGGAGGAGGTGCGCCGGTGGGTCTGCCGGGACCGCGCGCGTAGGTACTATCGGTTCCGGGAGACCCGGTTCTACGGTGGGTGCGCGACGGCGGACGCGGTCGGGTGCAACCTCGACTGCGCGTACTGCTACGTCAACTACCCGCGCCGGCACCCGTGGGAGCGACGCTGGCGGTTTTACTCGCCCGAGGAGGTGGCGCGCCGGTTGGCGCGCATGCGAGGGAGGGTGATCCGGGTCTCGGGGTGCGAGCCGACGCTCTGCCGGGGGCACCTGGTGCGGCTGATCGAGGCGTGCGAGCGGGAGATGTCCGAGCGGCGGTTCGTGCTCGAGACGAACGGGACGCTGCTGGGGGCGGACCGGTCGTTCGTGCGCGAGCTGGCCGGCTTCGAGAACCTGCACGTGCGGGTGTGCCTGAAGGGCTGCGACCCGGAGTCCTTCGCCCGGATCACCAACGCGGACCCCGGCGGGTTCGAGCTGCAGCTCCGGTGCCTACGGCACCTGGTGGGGGAGGGGGTCTCGTTCCACCCGGCGCTCCCGGACCTGTTCGAGCGGGAGGAGGTGGAGCGGTTGGTCGAGCGGCTGCGGGAGGTGGGGATCCCGCCGGAGGCGTTGGAGGTGGAGCCGGTCACGTTC
>JBDOKE010000152.1:0-2460 GCA_039833815.1 Methanobacteriota archaeon
TTGCCGGTCGGGCGGCGCACCCGGAACCTGATCACCACCTTCCTCCCCGGCGTGGTGGTCCGGTCGCCCGTGGGAGGTCTCAATCCCCGGGGTGCCCGTGTCCGGTCTAGGTCGGCGGGGTGGGCGGGGATGGTGGGCCCGCGATCATCGACGGTTCTCCAACCGGGGTCCGTTAGCCGGGCTTTCCAGCCCCTCCCGTAATCGGGCTCGGAGGGCGCTGGATTGGCCTGGATCGCGTTGGGCTAGACGTGCCCCTTCGTGACGGGACGGTCCGACTCCTTCGACCGTGAAACCGGTCGGTGGACGGTTACCTTGACCCCGATCCCCAACCCGCACTGTGCCGAGTCATCGAAGGTCGCCGCCGGAGCAGGCTCGAGGTTGGAGAGGGGTGCGGCCCGGAGCGACCGTCGATCGGTCCACGACTGTCGGCTCGGGGGTTACCTACCTGCGGCCTGGTACCCGCCGTGCGCCTGAGAGACGCCTTGGGGACTCCGGCGACGGTGCTCCCCGGTCGATCACAGACCGGTCGAGGTCACGGGTGGGTGGTGGACCGGTCGGGTTGAGGATCGTCGCGCCTCCGTGGGGGCGTTGTCTCGCGACGACGGTTGGGTCCGAGTCCCACTCGGGTTCGAGGACGTGGGTGCCGCGCGGTCCGTGCGAGGAGGTTCCGTGGTGTCGCCCTCGCAGGGTCGGGGCGGGCCTCGCGCCCGCTCCGCCGAATTGTTTCGTAACTCGAAACAACTCGCCGGCGGGGGAAGGAGGTTAGCGGCGGCGGAGGGTGGGGAGGGTCGTCAGGACGGTGAGTGCCGCCGCGGTCACCGGTACCCCGCGCCGCTTCTTCGGTGGCTTGGCTTTGCCTGTCTTGGGCTGCTTGACTTCGCTTGCTCTGGACTGGTGCTTGAGGAGCCACTCGGGGTGGTCCATGGCTAGAAGCAGCCAGGTGCAGTACGTCCACGCCCACTGGCTGGGCCTGGTGCTGCCGGGCTTGTACGGCCAACCGCCGGTCTGGAGCTGCTGCCGCGCCACCCAGTCCGCGTAGGCTTTCAGCACCTCGTCGATGACCTTGTCCTCGGGTAGGTTCGGGTTCTTGCTCTTGAGCGCTTGCTTGAGGGAGTCCACGGCCACCCCGAGCTTGGCGGCCTTGAGGATGGCCAGGTAGATCTCCGGGGTCTCGGTGAGGTCGGGGTACGGGCCCTTGAGCTGGCCGTTCTCGACCTTCCACAGCTTGCAGGCTCCCCAGGCCCAGACCGGGACCTTGACCCCGTTCACGTCGATCCAGCCGCAGTTGGGGACCTTGATCTCCGTCGTGAAGCCGGCCAGCTGGGCGTACTTCTCCCGCAGCTGCTCGGGCTTTACGACGCGCTCGCCGAAGAGGTACCGGAACGCGCGCTCGATGGCCTCGGCGAGTCTCCCCTTGTCCAGCCCGAGCTCGTCGGCGATCGCGTACGCGTCCAGCAGGGCGTTCAGGCAGAATTGGACGACCCCGTAGGCGTACCAGTCGCCCATCGAGTAGCCGGTCCAGGACTTCCACGCGCCCGCCACGTCACCCTGCTTCTCCTGGGTGCGCAGCAGGTACTCGACGCCCTTTCTGATCGCCTCGATCACGCGCCGCTTGGTGAGCTCCGGGTGGTACGCGTCCGGTCGGATGTAGTCCCAGTACTCGACCACCCGGCACAGGGCGGACAGCGCGACGGCGGTGTAGTACGGGTCGGGCTCCAGGGCCTCCACCTTCTTGACGGGCCAGCCGCCCGCGAACGCCTCGTTGAGCCTCTTCGTGCGGACGTCCTCCTCGGTGATCTGGTTCCTCAGCAGGAACTCCACACCGTCCGCGATCGCCTTCCTCACGTCGAGCTCGTACCCGCGCCACCGGACCTTCTCCATCCCAAGGTCGATCAGCGCCGGGATCAGGACCTGCCCGACGACCTTGGCCGTCTCACCCACGCTGGAGCCCTCGTGCCGCCGACCCGCGGAGTACCAGCTGAAGCCCCAGCCGTTGTCCACGTCCTTCTGCAGGATGACCCAGGCGATCACCTGGGTTTTGATCGACTCCCACTCCCGCTTCGGGTTGATCTTCACCGGGTTCCCCTTGTCGTCCTTGCCCCAGACGACCTCGTGGTCCTTGACGTACCCGTAGGCGGCCAGCGGGATCACCGTGCGCAGCGCGTTCACCGTGCCCGAGTACCAACCGCCCCAGTCCAGCCCGTAGTACCGCTTCCAGGGTGACTCCCAGAGCTTCATGCCAGGGTTGTACAGTCCCTCCTTGGTGAACGCCCAGTCCGCCGCCCTGGCGAGCTGCGCGTCGTACCGACCCGCGCACGCGCCCGCCGGCACCGCCAGCGCCGCCAGGGCGAGCGCCACCACCACCCGCGAGCTCAACCGGGCTTCACCCCCGATCCATCCGAGTGGAAAATCCATTTAAAGATATCTAAGTATCGCTCAACCGGAGGTGAGTAACCATGC
>JBDOKE010000153.1:0-4910 GCA_039833815.1 Methanobacteriota archaeon
GAGAGCACCAGGAACAGCCGGTCACCGAGCATCTGGCCCACCGAGTCCGTCCGCTCCCCGCGCACGGCCCGGGACGCGCGTCGCGACCCCCGCGCCCCCTGAACGCGGCGCACCATCCGCTCCACGGCGTCGACGATCCTACCGGCCTCCCGCCGGTCCACGGGGTTGAGGTCGTGGGTGGTGGTGGAGTGGAAGACCAGCGGCACGACCCCGAGGTCCAGCAGCCGCCTCACGATCCGTCCGGGCAGGTCGCCCCCGCCGATCCGGCCCACGGGGCCCGGGTGCACCCAGGGGATCACAAAGCAGCCCACCACCTCCCCGGAGTGGAGGAAGGCGAGGACGCGCACGGGCACCGTCACGCGCGTCGCCGTACGAATCTCGCGGAACACCGAGTCCAGCGAGTGCTCGCGGCCGGACTTGAACTGGAGGAACTCGGACAGCGCCTCGATGGTGCCGACGCCCAGCGTGGAGCGGGTGACCGTGTCCAGGATGGCGATGGAGAGCAGGGTCACCGACCAGCCCACCATCGAGGGCAGGAGGGTCAGGGGGGCCGGGACCTCGGCGGCCAGGGCCAGCGGGAGCGCGCTCACCATCAGGTAAAGGAGGACGAGGGCGCTCCTGGTTGGAGAGTGGCCCACCGTACCCAGGAGCACCATGGTCAGCAGCGTCGAGGATAGGCCACGAACCGTGGCCAGGGGCAGGGGTGAGTGGGAGAGCGCGGCGACCAGGTCCATCGTGCCGGAGAGGGCCCAGGCGAACGCCCATCGGTTGGGTGGCACGTCCCGGCCCTGCAGACGGTCCGCCAGCACGGTGATCAAGCATCCGAGCGCCGGTACCGGGGCGTAAATGGCCAGTCGCGGGGCGAGCGCGGTCGCGGTCAGGGTTGCGAGGGCCCAGGCCGCCGCGCAGGCCCTCGTACCCGGTAACCTGAACGACAAACGCATAAGCCCGCTCACGGCACTGGGCCCCGGGATGCCGCGTGAGGGTCCATGTCTACGTGGGACGTGGCGGCAGGTTGATGCTGCTGCCCTACGAGGATGAGGAGGAGGAGAATCGGTCGATCCTCAGGTTCACGGTCCGCCGTGAGGGGGATGCGATCGTCGTCGGGCCGGACGACAAGCTGCCTAAAGATTTGCCCCCGGAGCGCGTGTTTGCGTACGGAACGCTCACCGATCCGGAGACGGTGGCGTCCGTGGTGGGTCGCGTCCCGTACATGGTCTACCCGGCGGTACTGGAGGGGTACGAGCTGGCGCTGGAGGACGTGGGCAACCGGTACAACACCGTGAGGGAGAAGGAGGGTTCGCGCGTCTCCGGGACGCTGCTGGTGGGGCTCAGCGAGGAGGAGCTTCGCGAGGTGGATCGGTACGAGGGGTACCCGGTGCTGTACGAGCGCAGAAGGGAGCGGGTGGAGACGCCGCTCGGTGAGGTGGGGGCATACGTGTACGTCGCCCGCGAGTAGCGGCCTAAACTATTAAACCGCGCTCACGCTCACGGGTACCGGCGGCGGGCTAGGCCGGCGGGCTGGCGGTCCGCTGTCACCCGAAATCCGCCTCATGCGGGGGCCGAAGCCGAGGGGGCGGCCCGGTCCCCTCGGGTGTCCGGTCCCCCGGACCGGCCGATGACCCTCCGGCCCCCCGGGGGCCCGGGGTGGCGGGGCCGCCGCCGGAGGGCGGCGCGCCACCGCCTTTGCCGGGGCACCGGGTCAGGCCCGAGAGGGAGCAGCCCACCCCGGACCCGTGGCCGCTCGGGGGTCGCCGGAGGCAGGTCGGCCGGGGGAAGCCGGCCCCGAGGGGCCGGGTCCACCCCTCGGCGCGCCCGCCGCCGTCGGTCCAAATCGTTATGATAATCGTAACCATTGCCGGCGGAGCGTGGGTCAGCGGAGGCCCAGTCGCTCCTTGATCCGCTCCGGATCCGGCTCCACCGGCTCCGGCAGCTCGCAGGTCTCCATGACAATCTCCGGGTCCTTGAGACCGTGCCCCGTGGTGACGCACACCACCGACTCATCGGGCTCGATCTCCCCCGACTCTACCAGCCTTCGCAGGCCCGCAATGGAGGCCGCGCTGGCGGGCTCCACGAAAATCCCCTCCTTCGTGGCCAGCTCCCGCTGAGCCCTCAGGATCTCATCGTCGGTGACCGACACGGCCCAGCCCCCGGAGCACCGGATCGCCCGCAGCGCCTTCACGGCGTTGACGGGGTTCCCGATGCGGATCGCCGTGGCGACCGTCTCCGGCTCCGGGTCCGGCTCGATGTCCTCCCGCCCCTCAAGGACGGCGTCCACGACCGGGCGCGCCCCCTCCGCCTGCACCCCGTACATGCGCGGGAGCTCGTCGATCAGCCCCAGCGCGCGCAGGTCCAGGAATCCCTGCCAGATCGCGCTGATGTTGCCCGCGTTGCCCACGGGCACCACCACGGCGTCCGGGACCTCCCACCCCAGCTGCCGGCAGATCTCGTAGGCGATCGTGCGCTGGCCGGACAGACGGAACGGGTTCACCGAGTTCAGCAGGTAGACCAGCCCCTCCTCGGCCAGCCTCCGCACCACCGCCAGCGCGTCGTCAAAGTTGCCGTCCACCGGCACGACCCGAGCCCCGTGGAACAGGGCCTGCGCGAGCTTCCCCAGGGCGACCTTCCCGGCCGGCAGCAGGACCGCGCACGTGAGGCCAGCACGCGCCGCGTACGCGGCCAGCGAGGCGGAGGTGTTGCCCGTGGACGCGCACGCGACGACCTCGGCCCCCAGCTCCACCGCCTTCGTAACCCCAACCGTCATCCCGCGGTCCTTGAACGAGCCCGTGGGGTTCTCTCCCTCGTTCTTCACGTGGAGCAGGCGGACCCCCAGCTCGTCGGCCAGCGTCGGGCACGGGTGCAGCCCGGTGCCACCCTCCCCCATCGTCACGGGATCGTCCGTGGAGACCGGCAGCAGCTCGCGGAACGCCCACACACCCAGCTCGCGCCGCTCCAGCGTCCGCCGGTCCACCTCGATCGCGTCGTAGTCCAGCGCGACCTCCAGCAGGCCCCCGCACCGCGGGCACCGCAGCAGGGCGTCGTCCGAGAAGGTGCGACCGCACTCCACGCACTCCAGGACGTAGTGGGACACGTGGCGGACCCCCTACCGGAAAAGGTCCCGCTCCGGGTCGCGGATGAGCGCCGAGGCCCGTTCGGGGCCCTCGAACCTCTTTAACCTGTCCTTGAGCCCCCGGAACACGACCGCCGGCGTCCCCTCGTCCGCCTGACCCATGAGCAGCTCGGCCGCGGACGCGATCAGGTCGCCGACGGCCACCACGGTCACCCTCAGCTCGCGCCCGTACAGGTCCCGGTCCCCGCGCCGATCGACCAGCACCGGGACCCCAGAGGCGCCCACCGCCACCCCGATCACGCCCTCCCGGAAGGCACGCCCCTGGGTATCGGTGATCACGACGCCGACGTCGACCCCTGCGAGCTCCCGGATCCTCCGGCGGAGCCGGTCCGCGCTGCGGTCCGGGTTCTTGGGGAGCGTCACCACGTGCCCGGGGGGCGCGTTCGACTCGTCCACCCCCGCGTTCGCGCAAACCATACCGCCCCTGACCTCGGTGATGATCACGTCACGGCCCACCTTCACGATCCCCTCCGCCTCCCGCAGGATCACCTCCATCACCCTGGGATCCTTGCCCAGCCTCCTCGCCAGGCGACGGGCCAGCGGGCTGGGCTCCACCTCGCTCAGGTCCACCAGAGCCCCCTCCGCCTTGGACACGATCGTGTGGGCCACCGCGAGGACGTCCCCGTCCTTAAGGTCGGCCGCCTCCGTCAGGATCCTACCCAGATCGTCCCCGGGTCGAATCTCCCGCTCGAGCCTCACCGGATCAGCCCGGAGCACGGGGCAGGCCCCCGATGATCAAGGCCGTGCTGTTCGACCTTGACGACACGCTGTACCCCTCCTCGAAGCTGGCCGAGGAGGCCCGGAAGAACGCCATCCGGGCTATGATAGAGGCCGGCCTGGACGCGGACCTGACGGAGGAGGAGCTGTACGAGGAGCTGCAGGAGATCGTCCGGGAGTTCGGCTCCAACCACCCGCGACACTTCAACCTGCTCCTGCGGCGGATCGGCCGGGACCCGGACCCTAAGCTCGTGGCCGCGGCGGTCGTGGCGTACCACGACACCAAGTTCGCCTACCTGAAGCCCTACCCGGACGTCATCCCGACCCTCATGAAGCTCCGGGAGATGGGGCTCAAGCTCGGGGTGGTGACGAGCGGGCTGGCCGTCAAGCAGTGGGAGAAGCTGATCCGGCTGGGGCTGCACCACTTCTTCCACACGGTGATCATCTCGGAGGAGATAGGGGTGGAGAAGCCGCACCCCAGGATCTTCCTCGAGGCGGCCCGGAGGCTGCGGGTGAAGCCGGAGGAGTGCGTGTTCGTGGGAGACCGACCGGACCGGGACATCCGGGGCGCGAACCGGGTGGGTATGGTGACGGTGCGCATCCGCAAGGGGCGCTACCGGGATCGGGAGCCGAAGGATGAGGGCGAGGTGCCGGACTTCGAGATCTCCAGGCTGGGCGAGCTTCTGGACGTGGTTCGACGGCTGCTCCATGAGTCCGAGGAGGATGGGGAGGATTAGGAGAACACGAGGATGCGGACGTCCAGACCCCCGTGACGCGCCCAGCGCTCGTGTCGCAGCCGGAAGCCGTGCTCCTCCATCGCGTCGACCATCCAGTCGCGGCGCGGGGTGACCGTGGCGACCACGTCGACCAGGTCGGACAGGACCCGGGCGAGCCCGCGGTACAGCCGCTCGACCACCCTTGGGTTCGCGATTTTGAGCCCGTACGGCGGGTTGAACACGGCCGCCTCGAACTCCCGGCCCCGAAGCTCGGGCACCTCCTCGAACAACCGGGTCGCGTCGCCCAGGTAAACCTCAGCCTCGACGCCCGCGGCGAGGACGTTCAG
>JBDOKE010000154.1:0-12350 GCA_039833815.1 Methanobacteriota archaeon
CCCGGTGATCATGGGCCTCTGGATCCTGAAATGGGGCGCGTGGGTGGTGAGGTGAGGCGCCCGATGAGGACCGGCGGGAACGGCGCCGCCTAGCGTACCGATCGCAGGGGGCGGGTCACTCCAGCCCGACCGCGGACCGCGTCTCGGGCCCCCTTCGGGCGCCCGATCACGGCGCGCAACGGCGATTTGAGTCCCATCAAAAGCGCATGCCCGAACCTCGATCCGGTCGGGGGCGGGCCCGCCCAAGCCGTCGGTGGGGATGATGAGCGCCTGGGTCACCGAGCGGTGAGGAGGCTGGGGCGGCCCTGACCGGTCGTTCCGGACCGGTTCCTCGAGGGTAGGTTAGGTCTGGGTGGGGAAGCGCGGGCGCGCCTACTCCGACATAACCCCCTCAGTGGGGCGCGACGGGGGCGACAGATCGCGGGTCGCGTCATCGCGGGCCGTTCCCGCTCTACGGTGGCTACCGGTGGCGGGGCGGAGTAGGATGGGTGTGGGTGCGCCCTACCTGCGGTGTCGAACGCGGGGATAAGGGTCTCGACGGGTCGTCCTCGCTCTCATTCCCGTCTCACCGTAATCTCGCAGACGCCGTCCGACTTCTGGCACTTGACTGCCACGCCGTTGAAGAGTTCCTCGACGAGTCCGATCGTGACGCAGACGACGTCTGTGAGCCCACCGTCCCCGGCGACCGTCGCCTCGCCCTTGAGCAGCTCCTCAACGACGCAGAAGGGGCAGTCCCTGATGAGTATCCTCACCTCGGTGTCCCGCTCCTCCACGTCCACGTTGCCGGCACCGAAGAGTAGGTGTAGTTGCTCTTCGGGCTCCTCGTGTCCCAGGGCTCTGAGCTCCCGGGCCAGCACTCGGGAGAAGTACCGGATGAAGGCGGCCCGACCCCGGCCCATTATCTCCCAGGAGGCCTCCTCCAGGGCGGCGACCGCGGCGACGAGGAGCTCTTCTTGCTCGTCCACGGTGGCCCCCTTCCGGGAGCGGAGACTCCGAGACGAAATATTCCCTGGTTTAGAATAATTCGATCGGAATATAGATGAAACAGTCCGGTTTTTCGGTCGGCGTACAACGTTTCTCGTTCCCTTGCGGGGCTCGAGGCCGCGCCGTCGGTCCGTCCCTCGACCGACGATAAGACGGTAAAGGTTCGTAGTTCATATCGGGCGTCGCCGTGGGGGTCCGTGTGCGCTTTAAGCGGTGGGGGTGGGCGGGGGTGGGGGTGGTGGGTTGTCAGGGGATCGTGAGGAGCGGCTGGTGCGTGAGTGGGAGGAGGCGGGACTGTTTGAGGCGGATCCGGACGATCGGGAGCCGGTTTACATCACGGTGGCGTACCCGTACCCGTCGGGTTCGATGCACGTGGGGCACGCGCGGACGTACCTGGTGCCGGACATCTACGCTCGGTTCAAGCGGATGCAGGGGTACAACGTGCTGTTCCCGATGGCGTTCCACGTGACGGGTACGCCGGTGGTGGGGATCGCGGAGCGGATTCGGGAGGGTGACGAGGACACGATCCGGCTGTACCGGGACGTGTACGGGGTGCCGGAGGAGGAGCTGGAGCGGTTCACGGAGCCGGAGGCGATCGTGGAGTACTTCGCGCGCGAGTACGAGGAGAGCATGCGGCGGATGGGCTACGCGATCGACTGGCGGCGGAAGTTCACGACGGTGGACCCGGAGTACCGGTCGTTCATCCGGTGGCAGTACCTGAGGCTGCGGGAGGAGGGGCTGGTCGCCCGGGGCGAGCACCCGGTCCGGTACTGCCCGAACTGTGAGAACCCGGTGGGTGATCACGACCTGTTGGAGGGTGAGGACGCGACGATCGAGGAGCTGACGCTCGTGAAGTTCCCGGTCGTGGGTGGCGATTTAATCCTCGTGGCGGCGACGTTCCGGCCGGAGACGCTGTACGGTGTGACGAACGTGTGGGTGCGGCCGGACGTGGAGTACGTGGTCGTGGAGGTGGACGGGGAGCGGTGGGTGGTCTCGGAGGAGGCCTACCGGAACCTGCGGCATCAGCGTGATGACGTGGAGCGGGTGGGTACGGTCTCCGGGGAGGAGCTGGTCGGTGAGCGGGTGAGGAACCCGCTCACGGGTGAGGAGGTGCCGGTTCTGCCGGCGGAGTTCGTGGATCCGAAGTTCGGGACGGGGATCGTGTACTCGGTTCCCGCCCACGCGCCGGCCGACGCGGCCGCGCTGGAGGACCTGAAGGAGGATCCGTCGGTGCTGGAGGGGTACGGGGTGGATCCGTCGGTCGTCGAGGGGCTCGAGCCGGTGCAGGTGATCGAGGTGGAGGGGTACGGGAGGTTCCCGGCCTACGACGCGCTGGAGGAGCACGGGATCGAGTCGCAGACGGACCCGGAGCTGGAGAAGGCGACGCAGGAGGTGTATCGGGCGGAGCTGCACAAGGGCGTGATGGTGGTCGACGAGTTCGAGGGGGTGCCGGTGCGGGAGGCGCGGGAGGAGATCAAGTCGCGCCTGATCGAGTCTGGGGACGCGGACGTCATGTACGACTTCTCGGAGAAGCCGGTGATCTGCCGGTGCGGGACGGAGTGCGTGGTTAAGATCTTGAAGGATCAGTGGTTCCTGCGGTACTCGGATCCGGGGTGGAAGGAGCGGGCGCGGGAGCTGTTGGAGCGGATGGAGATCGTGCCGGAGGAGGTGCGGTCGAACTTCGAGGACACGATCGAGTGGTTGGAGGACTGGGCGTGCGCGCGGCGGGTGGGTCTCGGGACGCCGCTACCGTGGGACGAGGAGTGGATCGTGGAGCCGTTGAGCGACTCGACGATCTACATGGCGTTCTACACGATCGCGCACCGGCTGCGGGGTAAGGGCGAGCTTCCGCCCGAGGTCTTCGACTACGTGTTCCTGGGGGAGGGGGACCCGGAGGAGGTCGCGGAGAGGTCGGGACTGGACGTTGAGGAGCTGGAGGAGATGCGGCGGGAGTTTGAGTACTGGTACCCGCTGGATTGGCGGTTGTCGGCGAAGGATCTGGTGACGAACCACCTGACGTTCTTCATCTTCCATCACGCGGCGCTGTTCCCGGAGGACAAGTGGCCGAAGGGGATCGTCGTGTTCGGGATGGGTCTGCTTGAGGGCGAGAAGATGAGTTCGTCGAAGGGGAACGTGGTCCTGCTCTCGGAGGCGCTGGACGAGTACGGGCCGGACGTGGTGCGGCTGTTCCTGGCGACGTCGGCGGAGCCGTGGCAGGACTTCGACTGGCGGGATGAGTACGTTCAGGGCGTGAAGCGGCGGCTGGAGCGGTTTGAGACGCTGGTGAAGGACCACGCAGGGGAGTCGGTTGAGGAGAAGGACGCCGTCGACCGGTGGTTCCTGAGCGAGTTCGGTCGGGTGATTGAGGAGGCGACGGAGGCGCTGGAGCGGTTCCAGGTGCGGCGGGCGTACAACGAGGCGTTCTACGGGGTGCTGAAGCTGGTTCGGGACTACGAGCGGATGAAGGGTCACGCGCGGATCGTGGGTGAGATCGTGGAGGACTGGCTTCGGCTGCTGCATCCGGTGATTCCGTTCGCGACGGACCACCTGTGGCGGGAGGTGCTAGGTAACGATTCGTTCCTGCTGGAGGAGGGGTGGCCGGACCCGGGGGAGTATCCGCGGGAGCCGGAGCTGAGCGTGGCCAGGGAGGTGCTGGACGAGCTCGTGGAGGACGTGAGGGACGTGGAGCGGGTGATCGGTGCGGAGTCCGGGTACACGCTGCACGTGTACCTGGCACCGGAGTGGCAGTGGGAGGCGCTGAAGATGGTGCAGGAGGGTAAGGAGTTCGGTGAGATCATGTCGGAGCTGATGAGGGATGAGGAGCTGAGGGAGAGGGGTGACGAGGTGGCTAGGGTCGTGCGAGACCTCGTAAAGGAGGATCTGCCGGAGGATGTGGACGTGGAGCGGCTGCGCGAGGCGTTGAGGGAGTTCCTGGAGGCCGGCGCGCGGTTGCTGGAGCGGTCGACGGGTGCGGCCGAGGTTGTGGTGCACGAGGACGCCGAGGAGGCGCCCGGTCCGGAAGACCGGCGCGCGGCGGCGCGGCCGCTGAGGCCCGGGATCTGGTTGGAGGAGGGTGAGACTGGCCGTTAATTACCCTGCTTCCGGTACAGTTCCACCCACGCCCTCATTCTCACCGTTCTCCAACCGCGCTCTCCGACTAGCTTTGTGACGGCCTCCTGCACCGCGCGCCCTGGTAGTGGTGTGAAGTTTTCCACCGGTTTGCCCTCCGGGATCTCCGCCGAGTCCTCCTTCACCCAGGGCTTCATGTTCGAGTACGAGTACTCGATCACCTCCTCGTCCAGCGTGGCGAGGAGTCCACCGATACCTCCCTCCTCGATCAGCGCTGCCAGGGTGTTGAGCGCGGTCATCGCCTGCCAGTCGATCATCTCCTGGGGGGCGCCCAGGTTCTTCACGGACTGGAACTCCTTCAGCGCCTCAACGACGCGGCGCACCAGCACGACCGACAGGTCGCCAGCGATGTGCACGAGCTCGACCGTGGGCAGCTCGTACACCCGCTTACCGGTTGATTCGAGCACCGATTTCAGGAGCTCGTACCGGTCCTTCTCAGCCATCTCGACGCCGTTGCCCGTGCGGTACGCGGTAAGGTAGGCGCGGTGCCCCTCCGTACCCGGAATCCCGGCCGGGTGGGCGGGGATCACGGAGATCTCGCTCGGTACCTCACGTCCAGCCTCGAAGAGGGCCTCCTGGATTTCGAAGACGGAGGATGTGCAGGTTGGGGAAACGACGGTCCCCTCCTGCAGCGAGGGGGCGATTTCCATCACGATCCTTCGAGTGATGCCGAAAGGCGTGAAAAGGATCACCACGTCCGCGTCGGATACGGCCTGGGTGTCGTCGTCCGTGAGCTCGACGCCGGCGTCCGCGACTCGGTTCACGTGCTCCGGGTCCTGCTTGTCCAGATTGGGGTCGGACAGCACCACGTCGTGACCGGCTTCGGCGAAGTCTATGGCCATAGCGGCGCCGCCGAATGGGGGCTCGCCGCCCAGCTTCTCGGACGCTCCGATCCTCTCGTACAGGCGCTGGTTGCCGAATCCGAGCACGGCCACTCGGGCCAAGCGAGGCACCCCCCGTGTGGATTGGGATTCGGAAACGGGTAAAGGTAAAATGGTTGTCTAGTTCGGGGCCGGCCGTCTTTCCTCCCGGTAACGTGGGGGCGACCGACCCAAATTATCCTTACGCTTACTAATGGTGGTTCGACAGCACCTCTGACGCGAGCTCGAGCAGTGGATCGCCGTGAATGAACTCACCGATCGCCCTACGGAGCTCCGGGTCCGAGGTCAGCGCCCGGGCGAGCTCCGCCCCTTCAAGGAGCCGGACCTTCCCTTCGGAGGACCGGGCGAGATCCTTGCCGAATCCGTGGGAGATTAGGGTGTGCTCGTCCGCGTCTTCGAGCCGCCTCAGCAGGTCCTCGGGGCGGACGAACTTCCGCTCCGCGGCGGTGGCCAGGCGCCCATCCTCCTCGACCCAGAACCGCTCGTGGGTACTTAGGAACCCGGTGACGCGGTCCTCCCGGGCCCAGGCGGGCGGACCCGCGCGCCACTCGCGCTCCGGAAGCCCTTTGTGCTCGAACTCCAGCAGGATGTACCCACGCTCTTCCCGGGAGTCTCGGGCGACGAACCATCTTCGCACCTTAAAGCCCTCGTTCTCGAGGACGCTGCGCAGGCTTCGCGCGGTCTTCTCGAGCTGCGGCCAGTAGATGTCTTCCACCTCGTCCGGCAGTCGGATTTCGAGCCCGATCACGTGGGCCGGGTACTCCCGGAGCCAGCGCTCGACCTCTCCCTGATCGGGCTCTGGGGGTTCCACCCCCTCGAAGTAGCGGAGTGAGGGCTCCCGCAGGAAGGCCCTGGCGGCCAGGATGAACCGGGAGAGCTGCCGGTGGGAGAGTGCGGCCGCGACGTTCCGCTCGGGGTCGACGGGGTCCAGGACGATGAGGGATGGGTTCTGGTCCTCGAACCGCTCCCTCACCTCGTCGTAGTCCCTGTACTCCTCGCCGACGAAGCCGGCGGGGTCGATCACGAACCCGGGACGCCAGTCGCGCTCGGCGGCGCGGAGGACGCGCGTGAAGGATCCGTAGTGGACGACGAGTAGCTCGCAGAGGTAGCCGGAGAATCCCTTGACGCGAACCTCCGCCCCGTAGGCGCCGATACCCCGGGTGAAGGCCTTGAGGAGGCGGGCCTCGGTGGGGTTCTCCAGGTGCTCTCGGACGTAGCGGTTGTGGTGCGGGGTGCGGTCGACGGGGGTGAGGATCTCCCCGGGCTCGGTGTCGTAGCAAGGGACGATGTCGACTTCGAACGTGCGCCCCTCGTACTCCACCTCACCGCTGACGTACGGGTGGTGCGCGTACTCGCGTCGCGGCTCGCCGCCGAGCTCTCGGAGCACCTCCTCACCGATCCTTAGGGTGGTCTCCACGATGTCGTCCAGGTCGTGGTCCTTCGGGAACACGCAGAAAACGTCGACGTCGGAGGCGCCGGGGAGCCAGGTGTCGCGGGCGATGGACCCGATCAGCTCGGCCCGGGCGTCCGGGCACTCCTCCCTGAGCCGCTCCGCGACGAGGGTTCGGACCCGCTCGGCGAAGCCCTCGACCAGCCGTCGCTCGTTCTCGTCCGGGGTGTAGCGCTCGCGGGCCTCGCGGAGGACGGACTCGAGGTCCGTCAAAGCTTCACCTCCTCGACGGTGTGGTACTCGGGGCCCTCGGGGCGTAGGATGCTCTTCTTGAGGCGGATGGCGGTGACCTCCACGTCGCCCACCTCGACGCTGGACAGCTCTCGGATCGCCTCGACCAGCTGGGCCTTGTTCCGACCGCTGCGGACGCGGGCGATGGTCACGTGGGGGACGAAGTCGCGGCGCTCGCGCCGGAAGCCGCGGCGGCCGAGCTCGTCCTCGAGGACGGCGGCCATGGCCTTGGTTTCGTCGGCGCCCTCGTCAACGCCGACCCACACGACCCGGATGTGGCGGATGTTGGGGAAGACCCCGAGGCCCTTAAGCCGGAGCGTGAAGGGTTCCACGGTGTCGGCGGCCCGCTCCATCGCTTCGACGACCTCGGACACGCGGGACTCCGGGATGTCGCCCAGGAACTTGAGGGTCAGGTGCACGTTCTCCGGCTCGACGAGCTTGAGGTCGGCGCCGGAGGCCTTGAGTCGGTCCTGGAGCTCCTGGATCCGGTCGATCACCTCGTCCTCCTCGATGTCGATCGAGATGAACGCGCGGAACGTGGACATGGGGGGTCGCCCCCCGGTGAGCGGGTACTACCGCCGGGATCCGGACGAGCTGCGGGAGGAGGGGTCGGGTGGGCTGAGTCTTTCCGGACCCCGGAACCCGGTGCCGGACGCGAAGCTCGTGGAGTTAAAACCGTTGGGCTACCCGATCCGGGAGCCCGGGATGGGCAAGGAGGTGGTGGTGGACTCGTACGAGGCGTTCAACGCGTACGCCCGGGAGCAGTGGCTGGGGGAGATCGTGAGGGAGGGGATGATCCTCTTCGACACGGGCGTCGTGCACAGCTACGCGTTCAAGGTCGTGCGGGTCGTGCCGTCCGGGACGGGCCGGGTCACCGCCAGCACCAAGTTCGTGCTGCGGCTGCGGTCCGAGGAGGACCGTATGGAGGTGCCCAAGCTCACCCTGGACGACGTGGTGGGGCACGCGGAGGTCAAGCGCGCGTGCCGGCTGCTGGTGGAGTACCTGCGGAACCCGGAGGAGCTGTCGGAGTGGGCGCCCCGAACGGTCCTCTTCCACGGGCCCACCGGCACGGGTAAGACCCGGACGGCGAAGGCCGTGGCGGGCGAGGCGAAGGTGCCGCTGCTTCGGATCAACGCGGCCGAGCTGCTGGGTAAGTACGTGGGGGAGGCCAGCGAGCGCATCAGGCGGGCGTTCAAGCGGGCGCGGGAGTCCGCCCCGTGCGTGCTCTTCGTGGACGAGATCGACGCGCTGGGGCTGGACCGTCGGTATCAGGAGCTGCGCGGTGACGTGGTGGAGAGCGTGAACTCACTGCTCACGAACCTGGACCGGCTGAAGGAGCGATCCGAGGGGGTCCTGTTCATAGCGGCCACGAACCACCCGGACCTGCTCGATCCGGCCCTGAAGAACCGGTTCGAGTACGAGCTGGAGTTCCGGCCGCCGGACCGGGAGGAGCGGGAGGAGCTGGTGCGGTACTACGCAAAGCGACTCCCGCTGCCCCTCAAGGTGGACCCGGCCTACATCGCGGCCCGGACCTCCGGCATGTCGCACCGGGAGATCAAGGAGCGGGTCCTCAAGCGGGCGCTGCTGGAGGCCCTGCGAGACGGGGCGGACGCCATCGAGAAGGAGCACGTCCGGCGCGCCCTGAGGGAAGGTGGTGGCGGCAGGCGGGGCCGGCAGGTGTACCACGGGTGAGCCCGCCACGTGCGCGGGCCCGATCCCCCGCCGGGTCCCCGACCGGGGTTCCCCGGCGGGATCATCGGGGGTAGTCCTCCACCTCCTCGAGCTCGGCGTTCACGACCACTCCCTCGCCCCGCTCCACCCGTCCAACGCGACGGTACCACACGTTCCGCTCCTCGAACGCTCCCTCCAGCTCCTCCGCCCGCTCCTCGGGCACCGCGACCAGCAGCCCGCCGGCGGTCTCCGCCGACTCGCCCCGCTCCAGCCCGTATCCCAGCGCCCTGGAGACCTCCGGCGTCCCCGGGATCACGGGCAGCCGCTCGATGACGACCCTAACCTCGCTCCGCTCGGAGAGCTCCCGCGCGTGACCCTTGAGCCCGAACCCGGTGACGTCCGTCATCGCCGTCGCCCCCGCCTCTACCGCCGCCTCCGCCGCGTCTCGAAGCGGTTCCGTCATCACCCTCACCGCCACGCGCTCGATCTCCTTCACGTTCAGGTGGCCGAACATGGAGTCCAAGGTGTCCTCCTGCATCCTCAGCAGCGCCATCGCCGGCTGCGTGCCCAGCGGCTTGGTCAGGTACAGCAGGTCACCCGGCCGGGCACCGTCGGCGGTCACGTACCGTTCCGCCCACCCCGTCACGCTGCCGCCCAGGATCGGCCACGGGTTCAGGATCGTGTGACCACCGATCACCGGCGCGCCCACCTTACGGCACTGGTCGGCGAACCCCTGCAGCATCCTTCGGGCATCCTCCTCCGGCAGCTCCCGCGGGAACCCCGAGATCACGAGCACCGAGAGCACCTCGGTGGCGCCCATCGCGAACACGTCGTTCAGCGAGTTGTTGGCCGCGATGCGCCCCTGCACGTACGGGTCCGGGTGGATGGGGGTGAAGAAGTCCAGGGACTGGACGAGGTAGCCGCCTCCCACGCGCACGACCGAGGCGTCGTCGCCCACGCCTACCTCGACCCGCTCGTCCTCCGGCAGTTCCACGCCCTCCAGCAGCCGCTCCAGGTCCCCCTGCGGCAGCTTGCAGGCTCACCCGTGCAGCTCAACCATCCTCACGAGGTCCTTCCGGCCGTTCAACCGCATCCCCCGGCCGCGCCACATCTCACCGTCCCGAAAACCGTTGCCCCACGGTCGGCCCGTACGGTATCCGATTTCTCGATGGAAAGACGTTTACGGTGAGTAGACTCCAATCGGGGGACGATGGGATCATACCGCTCGGGGGGTCCCGGTTCATCCTAAGCCCACGGGGGAGGGGGCGGTCCGGTGAGGCTGCGGGCGCTTGGGAGCCGGGGCAGCGGGATGGTGGACGCGCTGCTGCTGTACGCGGTCATGATCGCCACGGCCGCGGCGATGGTCACCTTGACGCTTCAGGCGGTGCATCAGATCGGTCAGGCCGTCACCGGCGAGGCCGCGACCGCGGCCTCCATCGCCTCTCACCGCTCCGTCGAGATGTGGAGCCGGTACTCGCAGGGACTGCCCCCGTGACGCTCAGAGCTCCCTCAGGTCCTCCTCGTACACGTGCGCGTTCGATGCGTAGACGGTGATCGTGGTGGGCGATAGCCCCACGCTGTCCGCCACGTGCTCCTGCAGCCGGCGCAGCGCGATCACGTTGGCGACGAGGGCCTTACCGACGTCCCAGGAGCGGTAGAAGGCGTGGAGCTCCAGCCCGTCCCCGCCGTCCGACTGCAGCTGCACGGTCACCAGGCACGGGACCTCGTCCTCCGTCAGGTCCCGGTCGGGGTCCCAGGTGACGGCGACGGCGCGCCGGGTCTCGGGGGCGCGCCGCAGCCGTTCGGCGAGCCGCCTCACCTGGTCCACGTTGAAGTGGCGGCGCAGTCGGTTCCCGTAGGTGTACTCGAATCCGCGCCGCTCGGGGTCCAGCAGCTGGTTCTCGTACTCCCGTACGGCCCCCTCGTCCATCGGGTAGTCCTCGGGGACGGTGAACGCGTCCTCGCCCCGGGGGTGAAGGTGCGCGATCAGGCCGCGGAGCTCGCGCACCGGGCCCCGCTCGCGCTCGACTCGCTCGCCCCGAACCTTCACCTCGGTAACGGCCCGCCGCCAGACCTGCTCCACGGTCCGTCCCCGCACGACCACGGGTCGTTGGGCCCTGAGCATCGCGTCACCGCCCGGCCCGACGTTACGAATGTCAAAACGATTCGCGCGGTGGCGTCGGGGGCCTAGTCGCCCCGCGTCTGCATCCGCTCCTCCTCCGGGATCTCGGAGATGTCGAGGCCGCGCATCGCGACCTCGTCGCCCAGGTTCTTGGAGACCTCGGCCACGACCTCGGGGTCGTCGTAGTAGGCCGTGGCCTCCACGATGGCCTCGGCCATCTCCTGCGGCCGGTCGGACTTGAAGATGCCGGAGCCCACGAAGACGCCGTCCGCGCCCAGCTGCATCATGAGGGCGGCGTCCGCCGGGGTGGCGATGCCGCCGGCCGCGAAGTTTACGACGGGTAGTCGGCCCAGGCTGGCCACCTCCGCGACCAGGTCGAAGGGCACGCCGTACTCCTTCGCCTTCTGGTACAGCTCCTCCTTATCCAGGTGGGACAGCTCGGAGATCTCCCGCCGCATGATGCGCATGTGCCGCACGGCCTCGGCCACGTTGCCCGTGCCCGCCTCGCCCTTCGTCCGGATCATCGCGGCGCCCTCGGCGATGCGCCGCAGGGCCTCACCCAGGTTCCGCGCACCGCAGACGAACGGGACGTCGAACTCCCACTTGTTGATGTGCCGCTCCTCGTCCGCGGGCGTGAGCACCTCGGACTCGTCGATCATGTCGACCCCGATGGCCTCGAGGACCTGGGCCTCGGCCACGTGACCGATCCGGCACTTGGCCATCACGGGGATCGTGACGTGGTCCATGATCTCCTCGATCTTGGCCGGGTCGCACATGCGGGCCACGCCGCCGGCCCTCCGGATGTCGGCCGGGACCTTCTCCAGGACCATGACCGCGACCGCGCCCGCGTCCTCGGCGATCTGGGCCTGCTCGACGTTGGTCACGTCCATCACGACGCCGCCCTTCAGCATGCGCGCGAAGCCGGTCTTCACCCGCCACGTGCCGGTCTTCACCCTTACCACCCCGTAGACGCGCGCCTTCAGTCACCATCTAGTAAAAAAAGCACGGGTAAAAACGGTGTCGGGGTGCCCCCGGATGCTGGAGGGGCTGAAGGACGGTAGGATCAAAATCGCGGTCATCGGTCCGGAGGATGCGGGAAAGACGACCGTGGTTCGGCAGCTCTCGGACAAGTTCGCGACCGTCTCGCCCAAGGGACGGACGATTGGCATCGACTTCGGCCGCTGCAAGTACTTCGACGGGGTGTACCTCTTCGGGGTGCCCGGTCAGCTCCGATTTAAGTTCGTTATGAAGCTGGGGGCCCGGAACGCCGACGGGCTGATCCTGGTGATCGACTCCGCCAACCCGCAGATCGACACGGCGGTGGAGATCTACGACCTGGTCAAGGGGGTCGTGAAGAACCCGGATCGGCTGGTCGTGTTCGCCAACAAGCAGGACCTGGAGGACGCGCTGCCCCCGGAGCGGGTGGGGGAGCTGGTCAGTGAGCGGTTGGATCTGAACCCTCCGGTCGTCGGGACCGTGGCCATCGAGGGGAAGGGACTGAAGGAGGGGCTCGGGTTGCTGCTGGAGGAGCTCTCGTAGGGGGATCGTACCCTGGCCCTGCCGTTGGACAGTCGAGCCACGCTCGCCTGCCTGCTGCTGTCCTACGGAATTCCGGTGTGCGTGGAGCCTGAGGTGGTGCGGAAGATAAACGAGATCACGAGAGGGCTCGTTCCAACGGTGCTGGACGCGTCCGTGAACCTGGAGCTCGAGTACGAGGAGAACGTCCTGTACACGGACCTGACCGACCTCATCGCTTTCGATCCGGAGCTGCTATCCTCGCTGCTGGACGTGCTTATCGTCGTGGACGAGGAGGCGTTCACGGAGGAGCTGCCGGAGGTGCTGCACGTGCTCGTGGTGTCCTCGAGCCCGGGTCGCGTCAGGT
>JBDOKE010000155.1:0-1958 GCA_039833815.1 Methanobacteriota archaeon
TCCGGCGCGCCCCGAGACGGGGCGCGGGGTTCAATTCCCCGCGGCGGCCGCCCGTCAATCGTTACGTGACTCATAACGAACGCTCCGGGCCGGGGGAACCAGGGACCGCACGTCCTCCACGATCCGTCGCACCAGCTCCCGATCCTCCCGCACCTCCGGTCGCACGTACACCCGGAGGGTCGGGATCTCCCGCTCCGCCCGCTCCTTCAACGTCCGCACGAGGTCCGACACCTCAGACAGCGGCACCTGACCCTCCTCCGTCCGCACGATCACCCCGTCCGAGGACGGATCGTACGGCACGATCTTCGAGGAGTCCAGCAGGACGCCGTTCGGATCCCCCAAATGCTCCTCCGAGATCTCCTCCGCCCACCGGATCAGCTCCCCGTGCGTGGGCTCCTCGGCGGCCTTATACTCGGCCACGCACTTGTACAGCCGGCGCGCCCGGAGCCCCAACACGAGCTCCCGCGCCTCCGGGTGCTCCAGCAGCTCGTGCAGCAGCCGGCAGTCGTCCATCTCCAGGAACGCGGCCCGCGCGTCCTCCTTCCGGAGCAACCGGTCCGGGTCGAAGGCGCCGAGGTCCAGGTGCCCGTCCTCCACCGCCAGCCGGATCGCCCGCAGGAGCATCGCGTCCCCGGCCCGGCACGTCTTGTGGAAGTACACCGTCCGGTACATGTGGTACCGGGCGACGAGCACGGACTCCGCCGCCTCCACCCCCTTCCAGTGCACCGTGATCCGCTCACCCAGCTCCAGCGTGTGCAGGACCCGGTCCAGCTCGATTCGACCGTACTCCACCCCGGCGTGCAGCGAGTCCCGCACGAGGTAGTCCAGTCGATCCACCCCCAGGTCGCCGGCGATGATCTGATGCAGCATCCGCGTCCACCCCTCCCCCGGCCCGAACGCCGTCTCCAGCACCGCCTCCACGTCCATCACGTCCTCTCGCTCCAGCACCACCCGAGCCACCGCCGCCCCGATGTCCTCATGATCCACCCCCAGCTCCTCCTCCAACAGCGGTTCCGGCACGTGCGAGAACGGCGGATGACCCACGTCGTGCAGCAGCCCCGCCAACCCCAGCACCTCCTCCACGTACTCCCGCGAGAACCGTCCCACCTCCGGCACGTTTCGCAGCCGCTCCCAGTGGATCTCCAGGATCCGATCGCAGAGGCACTTCACCCCCAGGCTGTGCTCCAGCCTGACGTGAGTCGCCCCCGGGTACACCAGGTCGGCCAGCCCCAGCTGCCGCACCCTGCGCAGCCGCTGCATCTCCGGGGAGTCGAGCACCCGCTCACTGACCCCGTCCACCTCCACGAACCCGTGCACCGGGATCCGCACGACCCTCAAGGCCGACTCCCCAACCGCTCCTCCAGCCTCTCAACCGCCCTCAGGTACCGCCTCGATCGGACCGTCCTCCGGACCGTCTCCAGCGCCTCCCGGCACCGACGCTCGTGCTCCTCACCCAGGTGCAACCGGGTGAACGCCACCAGCGCCTCCAGCATCGCCCCCTCACCCCGCACCAGCGCGCGCGGCCTCGGGTGCAGCAGCCCCCAGTCGGAGACCCGAAGCTCGGCCCGGAGCGCCCCCCTCTCCTCGGACGTTCGAACCCCCTCCAGGGTAAGGAAGGCCCGCGTCCCCTCCGCCACCGGCACGCCCTTCCACCGCCGCACCGGCAGCTCGTCGAAGAGGGCCCGCAGGAAGTCGATCGGATCCGGGTTCACGCAGGCCACGAGCCGCCCCGACGCCTCGAAGTTCCTCCGGGTACGCGAGCCCCGGTACAGGACGACCCGGGGCGTCCCGTCAAAGAGGCGCAGTCCCACCGGAGCCACGTTCCGGCCCGCCGGGCCCTCCGTGACCGCGAGCACCTCGTTGACCGCCCCCGATCGCAGCCCCAGGAACTCCGGCGGGGGCTCCAGCTCCCCGGACAGCAGCCGCCGGGTCACCCTACGGGCCTCCTCCACGGAGTC
>JBDOKE010000156.1:0-1606 GCA_039833815.1 Methanobacteriota archaeon
CATCGAGTTCACAGGATAGGAAGCGGGGTTCCCGATTGAAGCACTGCCGCGTCTGCGGGATCCCGGCCCACGTGGAGGGGGTGAAGCTCGACGAGGAGGGCGTCTGCCGCGCCTGCCGACGCCAGCTCCCCCACCTGCCGGACCCGGAGGAGCTGCGCGAGCGCGCGATCGAGGCCCTGAGGTCCCACGACCGGGTGGCCGTGGCCGTTTCCGGCGGCCTCGACAGCCTCGCCGCGCTCGCCCTCGCCGCCCGCCACTGCCGCGAGGTCGTGATGCTCACGGTCGACACCGGTACCCTCCACCCCGAGGCCTGGCGGCGCCTGCACCTCGCCCGCCGCCGGCTCAACGTGGAATGGCGCGTGGTGGGGGACGTGGACCCCTTCCTCCGGCTCTTCGAGCGCCGGCTTCCGAGGGCCCAGTCCCCCTGCGGGCCCTGCTCACGGATGATCGAGCGCCGGTGCGTGCGGGCCGCCCGAGAGCTCGACGTCGACGCCCTCGTGACCGGGCACGAGCTCCCGCACGGGACCGACCCGCTCGTCCCGAAGCACCCGCCCGTGATCCGCGCCATGTGCGGGTGGACGGAGCGGGAGCGGCGAAGGCTGGTCGAGGAGGAGCTCGGGATGAAACCGCGGAAGCTGGCCGGCTACACGTCCAACTGCGTCGTGCTGCCCTTCGCGCTCCGACGCTTCCACGAGGAGCACGGGTACAGCTTCGAGGCGCCCCGGCTCGCCGCCATGGTCCGGCTCGGCTACCTCGGCAAGCGGGAGATGTGGCGGCGGCTCGAGCCGCCCGACGAGGAGGAGCTGAGGGGACTGCTCGAGGAATGCCGGGGCTGGATCCCGAGGCGGCTGGAGCGGGTGCTGCTGGGGACGTTGCGTTCAGCCGATGGGCCCGGAAGTGGGGGATGACCGACCTCAGGCGACTCCTCCGCCTGCTTCGAGAGCGGCTGGCCGGACGGCGCGTCCACCTGATGCTCTCCGGCGGTCAGGACAGCGCCGTCGCGGCCCGCGTTCTCCGGCTCGCCGGACTCGAGGTGATCGCCGTGCACGTGACCCACCGTTGGACGTGGCCCACCCCGGGGCTTGAGGCGCGACGGGTGGCCCGCCGCCTCGGGCTCAGGCTGCGCGTCGTCGACGTCACGGACCGGCTGCTCGAGCGCCTTCCCGGGGCCAAGGGGCGGTCGGTGTGCAGGATCTGCAAGCACGCGATGATCGAGGCGGTGCTCGAGGAGCTGGGGCCGGAGGTGCTGGCCACGGGCGAGTGCGGGCTCGACACGATCGCCGGGGCCGTCTTGGACCTCGCCCGCCGGACCGGCGAGGAGCCGGAGTTCGTACAGGTGCCGAAGCGGTTCTTCGGGGGCGAGACGCTCGTCGTCCGGCCGCTCATCCGGCTGCACGAGCGGGACGTGCTCCGGCTGGCCGAGAGGCTGGGCGTCCGGGTGCGCCGGGTCGGAGAGACGGGGGACCTCCGGCGCGGGCGGCGCGAGGGGTGCCCGCTGCAGCACCTGGACCCCGAGGTGACGGTCACGGAGGACCTGCTGGAGGAAGTCTGGCGGGTCAACCTCGCGGCCCTGCGCGCCGCCCGCCGGCTCGGCCGTCGGGTCGCG
>JBDOKE010000157.1:0-3645 GCA_039833815.1 Methanobacteriota archaeon
CATGCTGGGGTCGATCGGGTACCCGTCCCGGCCCGTGGGCAGCACGGCCGGGTTCCACATCGGCTCCCCCAGCAGCCCCGGCGGCACGAACCGCCCGTCCAGCCCCCGGAGCAGGTGCTCCAGCTCCGACTCCCCCGACCTCAGGTAGTGCGCGTAAACCCGGTAGACGCAGGCCGCGGCCTTCGCGAGC
The DNA here is from genome assembly GCA_039833815.1 of Methanobacteriota archaeon. Classification (GTDB taxonomy): domain Archaea; phylum JAADCQ01; class Methanopyri; order Methanopyrales; family Methanopyraceae; genus Methanopyrus. Next base: position 191 of record JBDOKE010000157.1, read on the forward strand.
AGGTGCTCGTACTCCCGGTCCTCCCGAACCGCCCCGAACGTCTCCAGCACCGCCCGCCGGGCCAGCCCCACCAGCCGCTCCTCCAGCCTCCAGAACACCCGGGTCGCGGGGTTGGTGAGCCGGGGCCGCCACCCGTAGTACTCCTCAAGATCCTTCCACCGAACGTACTCGTCCAGGCCCCTCACCAGACCCGGATCCCGCAGGATCTCCCGAAGCAGCCGGGCGAGACACTCCCGCAGCCGCCGCTTGAACCCGGCGAACGCGTCCGGGTGCTCCACCCGAAACCGCTCCAGCTCGCCCGGATCCGGGTGCTCGATTAGGCCCGCGTAGTAGGCGAACACGGCGTTCACGTCCGGCATCGAGGAGGCCAGCACGCCCGCCTCCCGAACCGCCACCTCCCGGTCCGGTCCCCGACCGTACACGTGCAGCCCGTACGCCACGTTGCTCAGCGCCAGCTCCAGTAGAAAGTCGTGCAGCTTGCTCACGAACTCGTCGAAGTGCTCGAGCGCCCACCGCTCCGGGTCCGAGACCTCGCCACCGCCCCGCTCCGACAGAATCGCGTCGACCACGGTCCGCACCAGCCCCAGCCGCCCCGCCTCCTCCACGATCCGCCTCCGCAGCTCGCCCAGCATCCTCGGATCTCCGCCGATCATCCGTAGCTGCAGGTAGCGCGTAACCTCCCGCCACAACCGATCGTACCGCTCGAAGTCCCGGAAGTAGCTCCAGGCCGGGGGTAGGTGGGTCAGCAGCACCGGACCCGACCGGTACTTGGCGACCATGGCCTCGCCCGGGTTGCTGACGATGTAGACGTAGAAGTGCGGCACGTCCGGCAGCAGCACGTGCGGCCAGTCCACCCCCAGCAGCCCCACCTGATGCCCCGGCAGCCACTCCAGCGTCCCGTGCGTGCCCACGTGCACCACCGCGTCCGCCCGGAACACGCGCCGGACCCACTCGTACGCCGCGATGTACTGCCACTGCGGCGGCAGGTCCGGCGAGTGGTACACGAGCTCCGGCGAGCCCGACCAGCCCCGCACGGGCTGCAGCATGATCACCACGTTCCCCAGCCGGAGCGCCGGGATCACGTAGTACCGATCCCACCGCATGATCCCCCGGTTGTCCGACGGCGGCCCGAAGCGCTCCTCCACCGCCCGCACCCACCGCTCCAGCGCCTCCCGCGCCCGCCGCACCCGCTCGTCGTCGCCCCGCAGCAGGGACAGGTAGTACCGGAACCGGGGGAGCACATCCTCCCGGTACCACCGCTCGAGCTCCTCCACGGGCACCAGCCGGTCCGGCCCCACCGTCCCCAGCACGTACGAGCGCCCGTCCACGTCCACCCAGACCACCCGACCGCCCTCCACGATGACCCGCATCTCACCCGACCTCCAGCGAACCACGCGCTCCGCGCGCCCACCCCGGTACAACCGAACCATCTCCGCGAGCTCGCCCCGCGCCCACGGACCCACGTTCTTCAGCACCAGATCCGAGGCCTCCATCAGGGCGTGCGCAAGCCGGTCCTCGAACGCCTCCGCCTCCCTAGGGTCCCGACGCCGCAGCTCCACCACCCGACGGAACACCTCCGTCGCCGGTCCCAGATCGTACCCCCGCTCCACCATGGCCGCCAGCACGTTGATCAGCGAGCGGAACACGTCCAGGTACGCGGCCCCGATCGCGTCCCGGCCCGGCGGGTAGCAGTAGAGCACGAACGCCACCCGCTTCCGCGACTCCGGCAGGTACCGCAACCGCACGAACCCGACCACCAACCGGGCCAGATCCCGCACCACGTCCCGCAGCGGGAAGACGCTCATCCGATCCGACCGCTTCAGCGCGCACAGCTTGAACCAGAACGCGCCCTCCGCCTCCGGCCCTCCGATCACCTGATACCCCCACTCGAACACGGCCCCCACGAGCCCCGAGTTCGGCGCATCCTTCTCCAGATCCAGGTAGTGCCAGGGCTCGCAGGCCCAGTCCGACCAGAACGGGTACACGACCTTGATCACGGGCGCGTCCAGCTCCCGAAGCGCCCACGCGGCCGAGTACGGGTAGTTCATCGTGAACGCCCACAGCGAGACGACCGCCGCCACCTCGTACCCCAGCCGCCGCAGCTCCTGCAGCAGCCCACGACCCTCGAAGTCCACCGGCGGAACCACGTTCCCGTCGCACAGCAGGGCCACCACACCCACGTCCCGCAGCCCCGACCGCTCCAGCTCCGCCCGGATCCCCTCCACGACCCGCTCCACCAGCCCCGCCTCACCCTTGTACAGGGCGTCCACGTAGCCGAGCACCACCACCAACCGCCGACCCGGAAGCTCCAGCGACCGCAGGAACCCCAGGCACCGCTCCCGCAGCCCCCGCACCCAGGACGGCAGGATCGCCAGCCGCACCTCGAACCACAGGCCCCGCTCCCCCGCCGCTAACCGCCGCAGCCACCGATGGTACGCCCCCTCCAACTCCGCCCCGGGGAGCTCCGGAAACACCCACCCACGACCCGGAACGTACGCGGCCACGAAGGAAACCCGGACCGAGGAGAGCCGCAGCCGCTCCGCCGGCACGTCCGGGTACGCGAGCCACAGCAGGTACTCCACCACCGGAACCAGCGAGTCGGAGAACCGGAACAGGAACCCCAGATTCGCCACCGCGGCCGTGTTGTCCCGGATCCTCCGGCACCCCGAGCTCAGTAGGATGAAGTCGTGCTGGTCCCCCGTCACGCACGCCACGAGCCGCTTCTCCCGCGCCAGCTCGCGGAAGAAGCTCGACACGTCCGTCACAGGACGCCCCAGCACCCGCATCGAGAGCTCCTCCACGAACGGACCCGGCAGCGGACCCATGTTGTCCAGCACGACGATCTGAGACCGCCGAATGTCCCGGGCCAACGCGTCGAAGTCCACCGGCGCGCTCTGATCGCTCCAGCTCACCAGCACGTTGTGCACGTGCAGCCGCACCCGGATCCCCAGGTCCGAGTAAACCGCCTCCTCCACCCGCTTAAGCTCCTCCGGCGACCCCTTCGCCGCGTTCCCGAAGATCGTAACGTCCACGGGACCGGCGGGGACCGCGGAGACCGACGACGGAACAGCTAAAACGATCGTCAGCAACGCTGAAACCGCGGACAGCAATCCTCAACCCCGGGCGAACCCCACCCCAGGTCACCTAAGTTAAAGCTTTCCGGGGGGAGCCCCGCTGAGGCGAGCGCTACTCACCGCTACCCTCCTGCTGGTGCCGACCACCCCGACGGTCGCGGTCGACTGGACGGTGACCCAGGCGTATCAGCGGCTGAAGCCTGAGTGTGAGGGGGCGGTTCGGGCGGCCACCGTCTGGTTCTTCATCCCGGTGGACCAGGGCGGCTGGTACCGGCCCACGGACCACCTCTGGCGGCCCGCCTTCGACTACGAGCTCAAGTCCCTGTGCCTCGCGTGCCCCCTCCTCGCCCACGCGGACCGCCTGGGCCTCCTCGCCAACCA
>JBDOKE010000158.1:0-7460 GCA_039833815.1 Methanobacteriota archaeon
GACGACGAGCACAGACGGGACTTCGCGGCCATGTACGTGACGCTGATCGTCGAGCAGACTCCGGTGCTGCTCGTCGGGCCGCCCGGTACGGGTAAAACGAAGCTCGTGCGGCTGATGGGCGAGCTGTACGACGTGCCGGTCGTCGTCATGCGGGGCCACCAGGAGGCGCGCGAGCAGGAGTTCATCGGCGGCGTGGACGTGGCCGCGCTCCCCGTCGCGGACAAGATCGCGGAGGAGTACGCGGAGGAGGACGTGGACTACGAGGAGGCGGTGGAGGCCCTGAAGGAGCTCATATACGTGGGTGGCTACCTCAAGGATGTGGTGAACGACGCTCGACGCCACGGGGCCTGCCTGTTCTTCATCGACGAGGTGAACCGGTTCCCGGGGTACATGATCCCCACGCTCATTCACATCTTCGAGAAGGACACCGAGGTGATCTACATCCCGCACTCACCGGTGGACTTCGGCGAGACGGGCGCGATCATGCGGATCGGGGCGCTGAACCCGGAGGGTAAGGGCACGACGAACTTCGACGAGGCCCTGCTGCGGCGCGTGGAGCTGGTCCCGTGGGGCGAGTACGACGTCGAGATCTACAAGAAGGTGGCCAAGGACGCCGCGCGCAGGGTCATTGAAACGACGGAGGCCGTGGAGAAGGTGCTCGAGGACCTGGCCTCGATGATCAAGGACATGGGCAAGGGCGTGGACGTGGCGAAGGACGTGGCGCAGGCCGTGGCCATCGGCGTGCGGATGGGGTACGACCTCGAGACCATCACGCGCAACGTGGTCAACAAGATCCTGGGCGACATGTTATTAGACCCGGAAAAATCCGAGGAGTTCGAGGCCCGACGCAAGGCGCTCGAGCGGAAGGTCCGCGAGAAGCTCAAGCCGATCTTCCGATCGTAAGCGCGGACCGGCCGGGTGATTCCTTGCCTTGACCGGGGCCGAGATCCGCCTGGAGGAGGCCACCGAGATCGTCAGCGAGCTGATGGCCCGACTGCGCAAGCGGGGCGACGTTCACGCTCCCCCCGACCTACCTGAGGGGTTCTTCCGGAAGCTGACCGTGCTGGCGGACGGGGACCGGATCGACCTACAGACCTTCGTGGACCTGGCCATCCGACACTTCGCCCGGCACGGGTACAAGAAGCCCCTGGACCTGTACGAGAAGGTGATGGTCGCCCGGGCGATCGTGGCCGAGGAGCTCTCGCGGATCCTGTCCAAGGAGACGGTGGATGAGCGGGCGGTCGAGTCCCTCAAGAAGTTCGCCGCGCACGCCAACGAGAGCGTTCGGGACGAGTTCGAGTCGCTGCTGGAGGAGGAAGAGACGGAGGAGGAGGCGCTGGAGCCGCCCGACCGGGAGGACGTGGAGCGGGTGCTGGAGGCCTTCGGGTCCCAGCTCTCCGACGAGGCCATCATGGACATGCTCAAGACGGCCATCTTCGGGCCCGAGAAGAAGCGGATGCTCGAGAACATCACGGACGAGCAGATGATCGGCAGCCTGCTCCAGCAGCACGTGCCCCGCAGCATCATGGACAAGCTCTCCGAGCAGGGCCGGCTGGACGTGCTCAACCGGTTGAACTCACCGCTCAAGCACAAGATCGAGGCGATGACCTCGCCCCAGGCCTCCCACTCGCACTCGGTCGACCAGGAGGAGCTGGAGCGGGCCTTCTCCGACGACGCGTTCAACAAGCAGGCCCGGAAGCTGCTCTCCGAGCTCGCGCATCGGCTCAACCAGCTGGCGGAGCAGGTCGGGGTCGACGAGGCGCTCGAGCGCGCCCGCAAGATCGCGAAGGCGGTCGCCTCGGCGAACGACCGGTGGGAGCGCGCCGCCCAAACGTTCGAGCGCGCCCTCGAGCGGCAGCTGCGGGAGCACGGTCCGAGCTCGGATCCGTTCGAGGCCTACCGGCGCGGCGCCCCCATGGACCCGAACCACGTGGAGAAGAAGACCGGCAACGACCCCTCTGACTACACCGGCTCGCTCGAGCAGGCCCAGTTCGTGATCGAGGGCGTGGAGCGCCGGGGCAAGTTCCGGAATCCGCTCCTCTCCGTCGTTCAGGCCAACGAGATGGTGAAGAACCTGCCGCAGATCGACGAGGATCGGTTCAAGCGCCAGGTGGAGAACCTACTCAAGCCCACGATGCGGGAGCTGGAGGACTGGGCCGAGCAGGTGGGTCGCGAGGTCGTCCAGCGGAACCTGGAGGAGCTGGAGCGGGCCAAGGACCAGGGGTACTACGTGCCCAAGGAGCTGGAGGAGCGACTCCGAGAGCTCGCGGAGCGGGCGCCGGAGCGCGGCGAGGAGAGCGAAGGAGAGGGCGAGAATGCCGCCGCCGAGAGCCCGGAGGGCATGGCCGCCGAGACCCCGCCCGTGGCGGGTGAGTCGGAGGAGGGTGAGTCGGAGGAGCGCGGCGACGCGGCGCCCGCTCCGTCCGGCGGGATCTCCGGAGTGGGCAAGGGCTCGGACCCGGCGTTCGTCGTGGACCGCTCGTTCCCGGAGCGCAGGAAGTTCCTCAAGATCCTGCAGAGTGACTCGCTGCGGATCCTGGACGAGGGGCACGAGATCTCCCGGGAGTTCGAGGAGCTGGAGGACGGAGAGGCGAAGGCGCACTTCGGCTGGCTGCACGGGTTCGACAAGTCGGACTTCCTGTCGGACATCGACTGGGAGCGGAGCCTGGAGGAGGGGTACTTCAAGAACGTACCGCTGACGCTCTACAAGCGGCGATTCCGGAATAAGGACGAGCCCAAGGTGGCGATTCTTCTGGACTCCAGCGGCTCGATGAGCGGGGACAAGATGGAGGTGGCGGCGACGCTCGCCGCCGCCCTGTTCGAGACCGTGGGGATGGAGAACATCGGGCTGTGGGCCTTCCGGTCCGAGGTGCACCAGCTGAAGGACTTCGAGGAGGTGGTCAACCGGCGGAAGCTGGTGGAGAAGATCCTAGGGATCCCGGCGGGCGGTGGTACGGACCCGGTCAAGCCGCTGGCGAAGGTGCTGGAGTCGCTCGAGAACGTCGACTACGACAAGTGCAAGATCGTCTACATCACGGACGCGATCTTCATGCACGAGGACTTCATCAAGATCCGCAGCATGCTGAGCGACCGGGACGACATCGAGCTGTACGCGCTGCTGATCAAGGACGAGTTCGAGCACACGGGTCCAACCATCTTCAAGCGGATCACCGAGGAGTTCCACGGCGGTATGGTGCAGGTGAATCCCAGGGACAGGGAGAAGGTGCGCGAGAAGCTGAAGGAGTTCGTCGAGATCATCTCGGACTAAAAACGCCCCGACCCTACTCCACCAGCGCCCGGCTCACCGCGTCCATCGCCTCCATCGCGTCCTTTCGGATGTCCTCGTACCAGACCGAGCACTCCCGGCGGCTCGTTTTCACGACCATCCGGTCCCGGTGCAGCGTCACGTTGATCATGCCGCGCACGTCCATGCTCAGGCCCTTGAGGAAGTTGTGCGCGAGGATGATCTCGTCCACGTACTCCGGGGTCAGCTCCCCCAGCGGCGAGCGGTACGAGATGCCGGCCCGCTCCCAGCTGTGCCGGAACTTGTTGTGAAACTCGCGGAACAGGTACTTCGAGTAGCTGTGCTCGAGCAGGATGACGTCGGTCACGCCCGCGTGGATGAGCTGCGAGGCCGCCTCCACGCTGTGCCAGTTCTCCAGGATGGACTCCACGCTCTTCGGGAAGAAGGCGTTGCACCCCAGCCGGTTCACCCAGCCCACGGCGCAGCTGACGTTGAGTTCCTCCAGGCGCTCCATGTACTCCCGGTACATGTCGCAGTGCCGGTCGTCCACGAAGCTGATCACGGCCAGGTCGTCGTTCATCCGCCGGGTCATGAACGTCTTGTGGGTCACGCGGAACCGCCGGATCCCCTGGGACAGCAGGTGCCCGATGAACTTGGCCGGCACCGTCGTTTCCGCGACCATCTTCACCTCCACCGAGCCGGAGGCGCCCGTGAACGTGATGTCGATGCTGTTGTCGTCCCGCTCCGTGACCTCGAACCGCTCCAGCCCGGAGATCTCCTCGTCCACGGCTCGAGCCAGCGAGGCCAGTGACTTCAGGAACGGGGACATGAACGGCCGCTTCATGCACACCTCGATGATCTCGTCCGGGAGGGAAACCCGAATCACGCTATTGTCCTCCGCGACCGGGATGACCTCGAAGTCAGCGTTGAACTCACGCGACAGCGACGAGAGGAGGGGTTCGATGCTCGCGTACATGAGGGCCCTCACCACCCTTCTGGATGCGGTCGTGAGGGAGGTTAACTCCGATAAAGATCATGCGGAAACGTTCCGCGTCGAAGTCTGGGAGGAGCCGCCGGAGCGGGTCGTCGAAACCGAGTACGTGCGCCGGGTGCGAAGGCTGATCCGGGAGGGGCGCAGCGTCCTGCTGGTCGGGGAGCCGGGCGCGGGGAAGTCCACCACCGCGGTCGCGGCGTGCGAGCGCCCCTACCCCGTCGTGTTGACGTTCGGTGGAAACATCCCGCTCTCCGTATTTAAGACCCTCGTCAACACGCTCCGCCGCGCGGGACTGATCCGGCTCCTCCGGTCGGACGCGATCCTCGTCGGCGATGCGCTCATCGAGGGGCCGCTCACTCGACTCCCAGGGTTGGACGAAGCCTGCGCGCTCCTCGCGCTGTGCCTGCTTCTGGCGACCTCCCGCCTGCTGAGGAAGCCCGTCGTGGCCATGCTGGCGTCGAACAAGTCGTACTACCGGCTCGCCCGGAAGCTCATGGAGCGCGCGGGCTTTGAGGTCGTGGAGATTAGGCACACCCGGAGGTCGGTCGAGCGGATCCTACGCGCGCACGGGGTCCGGGAGCGTCCCGCGACCCGGAACCCCAGGCGGGAGCTCACCCGCCTCGCTCGTAGACCCACCGATCGTTCCTCCGAGCGATGAGGCCACGCTCCTCCATGGACCGCAGCCTGCGGTGGAGTCGCCGCCGTGAGACGCGCAGTCGGCGGGCGAGCTCGCGGGTGTCCATCGGGCCCCGCTCGTAGAGCTCGTTCAGGATCCGCTGCTCGAGGATGCGCCCGGTGAACGGGCACCCGTCGTACTCCCGGCACTCGAGTCCCAACATGCAGACGACCTTGTCCAGGTGCCCCCGGACCTCGTACAGGGGGCGCCAGGAGGCGGGGGATACGCAGCAGCTCTTGAGGATCACGTCGTCGGGCGCGCGGTTCCTCACCAGCCCGTAGATCCGGGGCAGCTTCTCCGGGCGCAGCGGACCCCGGGCCGGGTCCTGCACCGGGTTGAACTGGAGGACGGTCTTGCCCGGGTTGAGGCGGAGGATGGTGAGCACGCGCTCCGCGTCGGCCTCCTCCGGGACGCCGGGGAGGCCGACCACGCCGCCCACGAACGTGACCTCCAGCCCGTGCCGGTGGCACCAGGCCACGACCTCCCAGAACTCGTCGAACCCGCGGGAGCGTCCGGTGATGGCCTCCCACTCCTCCCGGGTGCGGCCGGAGAAGCTGAGCTTGAGGTAGTCCAGGCCCGCGCGCCGCAGGTCCTCGAGCAGATCCGTCGGGATGAGCGGTCCGGTGCCCACGCCGACGGTAACGTTCAGCTCGTTCTTGATCAGCTCGACCGCCTCGACGAGGTCCGAGCCGAGCGTGTGCGGGGACGCGCCCTGGATCACGACCTCGCGGTTGCCCGCCTCCACGCGCCGTCGCGCCTCCTCGAGGATCTCCTCCGGCGTCAGGTCGACGTGCTCCCTCACCAGGTTGTAGTAGCAGAACTTGCACCGCAGGTCGCAGCGCGTGGTGGCCACGATGCTGCCCGTGCGGGACTTAGACTCACCGCGAATGACCCGGAGGAAGGCCTCGACCTCCGGCCCGCCCCGGGTGAGCCGCACGGGCCGGTTCCGGTACTCGTACTTGCGGGTGGGGCGGGCGAGGGCCCGCCATCCCTCCTCCGTCAGCGCGAAGCCGCGGTCGGTGGGCTCGAGCAGCCCCTCGTCCCGAAGCGCGTTGATCTCCCGGCTGATCAGCCCGCGGTTGCCCCGCACCCGGTCCATCAGCTCGCGGCGGGAGCTGGGGCCTCGCGCGGCCAGGGTTTCGAGGATCCGCCGCCGGAGCTCACTCCCAGACGGTGCGGAACTCGTCATACCCCTGCACCTCCCGCACGCCCACCAGCTCCCCGTCCCGCACGACCACGGCGCCGGGTAGGGGCTGGCAGTTGTAGTTGAAGGCCATGGACTCGCAGTAGGCGCCGGCCGTCAGGAACACGACCAGGTCACCCTCGGAGACGTCGGCCGGGACCTTGCGGTCCTCCGCCAGCACGTCGCCCGACTCGCACAGCGGTCCGGCGATGGAGGCCTTCACGGTCTTCAGGTAGTCGCCCCCGTGCACCACGACCTCGTGATACGCGTCGTACAGGGCGGGTCGGATGAGCGCGTTCACGCCCGCGTCGACGAAGATCCAGCGTCGATTCCCGGTCTCCTTGAGCTGGCGGACCCGGGTGACCAGCACGCCCGCCTCGCCCACGATGCTCCGACCGGGCTCCAGGTACAGGTCGAAGCCGGGGGACTCCGTGTGCAGGTCCTTCAGGTCCTCGCGGAGCGCCCGGGCGAGGTCTCGGGGCCGGGGGACGTCCTCGTCCATCCGGTAGGGGACGCCGAGTCCGCCGCCGACGTTCAGGTACCGGAGCTCCTCCACGAGCCCGGTCTCCTCCAGGAACCGGCGGACGGAGCGGAGCGCCTCCACGAAGGGCTCCAGGTCGGTGATCTGGGAGCCGATGTGGTAGTGCACGCCCAGGAACTCGACGTACTCGGACTCGATCATGGCCCGGCAGACGCGCTCCGCGTCGCGCAGGCTGACGCCGAACTTGGACTCTTCAACGGCCGTCGCGATGTGAGGGTGGGTGTTCGGGTCGACCTCTGGGTTGACGCGTAGGGCGACGCGGGCGCGCCGCTCCTCGCTTCGGGCGATGCGCTCCACCCGGCGGAGCTCCTCCATCGAGTCGACGTTGATGATCCAGGCGTTCAGGACGGCCGCCCGAAGCTCGTCATCGGACTTTGCGTTGCCGTTCACCACGAGCTCCTCCGCGCCGGCCTCCACGGCGATCCGCATCTCCCAGAGGGAGACGACGTCCGCGGCGCGGGTCTCGTTCAGGATGTGCTCGACGAGGTGGGGGTTGAAGTTGGCCTTCATCGCGTAGCAGACGCGCACGTCGCCGGGGAACCAGGAGAAGGCCTCCCGGTACTCGCGCACCCGCTCGACGGCCAGGTCCGCGTCGTACACGTACACGGGCGTGTCGACGCCCGCCTCCTCCAGCACGTCGTCGAGCTCGCGCCCGGAGACCTCAACCACCGCCCGGTGACTCACCCTCAACCGCACTCTCCCCTTTCAGGTTCGCGATCACCAGCTCGACCGACTTGGGCCCCACCCCGCTCCGGTCCGCCCACGCCGCCAGGAACACGCCCAGGTCGTCCGGCGACCGGCCGAACACGTAGCCGACGGAGC
>JBDOKE010000159.1:0-1610 GCA_039833815.1 Methanobacteriota archaeon
CCGGGCGGGTGGATCTTCGAGATCTTCTCGATGATCTCGGCCGGCTCCCCGTCCGCCTGGGCGATGGCGGCCACCGGGTAGGACCGCTTGACCTCTCCAAGCAGCTCGCGAACGATGGTGTTAGCCACGTCGGGGCTGAGGATGCGAGGCTTGCCCAAGATTTTAATACCCGCGTACCGTTCCACATCGGACAGGCAGTTGAGGACCTTCTCGTAGGAGTCGGATCGCACGATTATAAACACGGTCAGCGTGTCCACCCCGCCGGGGGGTCGACTCTGGAGCGCACAAACGTGGTCGGGGTGGATATCTCCGGGCGCCACGTCGAGAAGGACGGCCGGTATAATAGGATCACGGCGTGCGTCTCCGCCGAGGTGGACGGGTTCAACGTCTTCTCGGTCCGGGACGTGAACGTCTTCGTCGTGAGGACGTCCGAGCCGCCCAACCTGCGGACGCTCGCGGAGGAGGTCTCCCGGGCGCTGAACGGGGTGGACACGGCGGACGAGTTCACGGTCGTGGCCGAGCCGGGCGAGTTCTTCGGGGAGCCCGAGTGGCGCGTGTCCGCCCTGCTGGGCGCCCCGTTCAAGTACGCGGAGACGGTGGCGGAGCGCGAGGTGGTGGAGATGGCCCACAAGCTGGCGTACGGCGTCTACAAGGGCGTCAAGATGGGGTTGAAGGTTGCCCGACCGTCCCAGGGCAGTCCTGGTTGAGCGGCTGGAGTGGGGTCAAGAGAGCCGGCTGGACGAGCTGGAGCAGCTGGCCGAGTCCGCCGGGTACGAGGTCGTCGGTAGGTTCAAGCAGCTCCGACACGAGGACCCCAAGTACAACATCGGGCGGGGTAAGGCGAAGGAGATCGCCCGGTTCGTTCGGGAGCACGACGTGGATCGGGTGATCTTCGAGAACGAGCTCAAGCCGGTGCAGGCGTACAACCTGGCGGGCGAGTTCGGGGTCCGGGTCATCGACCGGTTCCAGCTGATCCTGGAGATCTTCGCGCAGCGGGCCCGCACCAAGGAGGCCAAGCTGCAGGTTAAGCTCGCCCGACTCAAGTACGAGCTGCCCCGGGCCCGGGAGATGGTGAACCTGGCGAAGCGGGAGGAGCGACCGGGCTTCCGGGGACTGGGTAAGTACGAGGCTGACAAGTACGAGGAGATGATCCGGCGGAAGATCGCCCGGATCGAGCGGAAGCTGCGGCAGGTCGAGCGGGACCGGGAGCTGAAGCGGAAGCACCGGCGCCGGCTCGGCTTCGAGCTCGTGACGCTCGCCGGCTACACCTGCGCGGGCAAGAGCACCCTGATGCGGCGGCTCACGGACGAGCGGGTGCGCGTGGACGAGCAGATGTTCTCCACGCTGGACACGACCACGCGGGCGCTGAACCTGGACGGGCACCGGGTCCTGCTCACGGACACGGTCGGGTTCGTGGACAATCTGCCGCACTGGCTGGTCGAGTCCTTCAAGTCGACGTTGGAGGAGACGGCCCGGGCCGACCTGATCCTGCTGGTCGTGGACGTGAGCGAGGAGCCGAGCGAGATCCGGCGGAAGCTGCGGGTGTGTCACCGGGTGCTGGATGAAATCGGGGCCCGGGCCCCGATCGTCACGGCGCTCAACAAGGCCGA
>JBDOKE010000160.1:0-2933 GCA_039833815.1 Methanobacteriota archaeon
TGGTAGACGGGTCGCGGCACGGGCACGTCCTCCGGGTACAGGTGCAGGAGCGCCTCGAACTCCCGCTCGGCGGTCAGCCGGTTGATGTAGAGCCAGGAGACGTGACGCTTGTCCTTCACGTACTCCCTGTAGCGCTTGATCTTGGTGTAGCTCGTCCGGCCGATCCGGTTGAACTTGACCGCCAGCTCGACGCCCTTGGGCGAGACGCCCAGGTACACGTCCGCCTCCTTGCCCACCCCGATCTCAGGGCCCAGGCCCTCGAGGATGCCCTCCTCCACGAGGGTGCGGAGCGCGAGGGCGTCGTACCCCTCGGGACGCAGCTGGTAGCCCAGGTACCCGACCGTCTCGCGCCGCGTTCGGACGATCATGTCCCAGCGGTCCAGCCGGGAGAGCCGGTAGCCGAGCTCCTTCTCATCGAACCCGGTCCGCTCAAGCAGGCGCTCGAACGGGACCCACTCGTGGCGGCGCATCTCCAGCTCCAGGGCGCGGAGGACTTTGAAGTCCTCCGGCTCCATCTGGGGGAAGGCCTGAACCACTCGCTCCACCATCACCATGGCGCGGGCGCCGCCCGACCGATCGCGAATGCGTTTTTTACGGTTCGAACGCGGGTGGTTGGGGGGAGTGGATCGTGGCCCGGACGCGCCCCCCGGGCTCGCGCCGGCTGGACTCGTTCATAACCTCTCCTCCCGAGGGCAAGGAGAGGAAGGGGAAGGAGGGGAGAAAGGAGGGGCGCGAGCCCTCGCCCAGCCTGGAGGTGAAGACCGCGGACGGGGACGTCTACTACTCCTCGCTCGCGGAGGCGTTTGAGCGGCTGGAACGGCTCAGCTCCCGCAAGGCGAAGATCGCGCTCATCGCCCAGTTCCTGCGGCAGTGCCCGGAGGACGTGCTGGACACGGTGGCGGTTTTCCTGGCCAACCAGGTGTTCCCGGGCTGGGATCCGAGGGAGCTGGGGATCGGTACCAAGCTGATGCAGCGAATCATCGCGAAGGCCGCGGGCGTTCCCGAGTCCGAGGTGACGGAGCGGTTCAAGCGGTTGGGTGACCTGGGGCTGGTGGCCGAGGAGCTGTTGAAGGGCAAGCGAACGGCCACGCTGCTCTCCTCGCGGCCGCTGACGGTGGGGGAGGTGCGAGAGACGTTCGAGAAGATCGCGGAGGTGGAGGGTGAGGGCGCGGTCACGCGGAAGATGCGGCTGATGATGGGGCTGTTGGCCAGGGCGAAGCCGAAGGAGGCGCGGTACCTGGTCCGGCAGGTGCTGGAAGAGCTGCGCACCGGCGTGCGCGAGAACACGGTGGAGGAGGCCATCTCTCAGGCGTTCGGCGTGAGTCGGAAGCTGGTCGAGCGGGCGCACATGCTCTCCAACGACATCGGGCTGGTGGCCAAGGTTGCGGCGACGAAGGGGGAGGAGGGGCTCCGGGAGATCGACCTGAAGCCGATGCGGCCGATCAAGCCGATGCTCGCGCAGGCGGCGCGGAACGTGAAGGAGGCGCTGGCGGAGGTGGGCGGTAAGGGGGCGGTGGAGACCAAGCTGGATGGGGCTCGGGTGCAGATCCACTCGGACGGCGAGGAGGTGCGCGTGTTCACGCGGCGGATCGAGGACGTGACGCACGCGCTGCCGGATCTGGTGGAGGCGGTCAAGGAGTGCGTGGACGCGGACGAGTTCATCCTGGAGGGGGAGGCGGTGGCGATCAACCCGGAGACGGGCAAGCCGCGGCCGTTCCAGGAGCTGCTGCACCGGATCAAGCGGAAGTACGACATCGAGGAGGTGCGCCGCGAGATCCCGGTCGAGGTCTACCTGTTCGACTGCCTGTACGTGGACGGCGAGTCGCTGGTGGACGCGCCGTTCCGGGAGCGCCGGCGGCGGCTGGAGGAGATCGTGGACGAGGAGGAGGGGCGGCTCATGCTCGTGGATCAGATCGTTACCGACGACCCGCGGGAGGCGGCGGAGATGTTCCACCGGGCGCTGGAAATGGGCCACGAGGGGGTGATGGTGAAGGACCTGGACGCGGACTACACGCCGGGCGTGCGCGGGAAGAAGATGCTCAAGGTCAAGCCGGTGCTGGAGACGCTGGACTGCGTGGTCGTGGGGGGCGTCTGGGGCAAGGGCAAGCGGAAGGGGTTGATCAGCTCGTACCTGCTGGCCGTGTGGGACGAGAACAAGGAGAAGCTGCTGGAGGTGGGCAAGGTCGGTACGGGCATGGACGACGAGACGCTCGAGCGGCTGACGAAGCTGTTCGTCGAGGAGAAGGACCTGATCGTCGAGGAGTCCGGGCGCGAGGTGCGGTTCAAGCCGGAGGTGGTGTTCGAGGTCGAGTTCGAGGATATTCAGAAGAGCCCGAAGTACTCGTCCGGCTTCGCCCTCCGGTTCCCGAGGCTGGTCAGGGTTAGGGAGGATCTGGGTCCGGAGGATGCGGACACGATCGAGAAGGTGCGCCGGCTCTACGAGGAGATTCTCAAAAAGCACTAGCGGTTTCGGAGGTTCTGAGCAGGTATCCGGCCAGTTCGGTAAGGTTTCTCCAGAACACGATCGGACCCTCCACCTCCACCCGCCATCTCCTCACCTCCGGAGTCTGCAGCACGGTCCCGTCCGGGCGGATTCGGTAGCCCTCCACGGGCCGCTCCGAGTTCCCCACGAGGCCCACGGAGGGGTCCACCGTGATCCAGCGGCCGTTCACCCACACCTGGACCTGAGCGTGCAGGACCACGTGTCCGGGCGCGCGCAGGCCGGGCACCACGGTCGGACTGCCGGCGGGCTCGATCAGCACGATCCTTGTGGGGATGCCGTAGCAGCGGCAGAGGTAGGAGAACAGGTACGCGGCCGTACCGCACGCGCCGCGCCAGCGCCCGGTGAGGAGGAGCTGGCTCAGGGCCCGCTCCAGCACGGGCGGGGTGTACTGACGCGGCTCGGCCGAGATGTCGTACGTCATGGTGTCCGA
>JBDOKE010000161.1:0-1776 GCA_039833815.1 Methanobacteriota archaeon
GCGGCTCGTGTCGTTGGGGGGGTCGCGCAGGGAACCCTCCAGGCAGGCTCCGAAAAGTCTCGGTTAGATCGGGTAGAAAAGCCCTGGCTCCCCAGCCCAAAGGCCAGGATCCATCGGTCGAGCCGGACGGCCCGGGGAAGGCTCGGCCGCCCGACCTTGGACCAGCCCCGCCCGCTCTTCCTTGCGGTGGCATACGCGACCCTGCCGTGACATCAGTCCACGGCGCAGCGGCGGCGTTCAGCGCTCGCCACCCGCTCCGCGTCCTCCCCTCCTCCCGCGCGTGAACGCGGCGAAGCTCCACCGAGAGCGCGAGCGAGTTGCTACCCAGGCTGCGGCCCCGGGAGGAGGACTAGGAAACCATCCGTTGGGTGACTGTCAACGCTCCGGTGAGAATGGCGAGATTAAAGGGTCGACCGTTGACCCGGGGTGCCCAATCCCTAGAGGGACCGCGGCGGGTGCGTGCCCGTGACCGCCCGCGGACCCGCTCCGGGGCCGAGCCACACGTTCGCGGTCGAGCGTGCCCGCCGAGCCTCCCCGACCAGGTCGTGGCGCCAGCCTGGGTTTTAAGAGTGCCGTTTTACGTTTCCTCGATCAAGTTCTCCGTTTCCTTACCGTACGGAGCTGAGACGCGAGATCACGCGCGCGGTGGGGGCGCCTGGCTTGGTCGGCGTCGGAGGCGGGAGGCTAGTCTGGCCGCTCATCCCCGCGGTGTTGACCGTCGTGGCGATCTTCCCCACACTCCCTGCACCCTACCTGCCCCGGGACGCCCCGGCGCACGCCTTCGGGATAAGCTACGCGTGGAGGATCCTCACGGGCAGGGCCTCCGACGAGCTGTGCTGCCACTGGTACCTCTGCTTCCCCTACACCGGCACCTACGGGTTCGCCTCTTACTACCTGGCCGCGCCACTCGCGGCCATCTTCGACGGCTTTCGGGCCTTCAGCGTCGCGTTGGTGGCCGCCGCCCTCCTGTTCGTGATGGCCACGTACCTGCTCGCGAGGAGGCTGGGGGCCTCCGAGCCCGCGGCCGCGGCGGTCTCCCTGCTTTCCATCTTCGGAATGACGATGGAGTGGAACTCGGGCGGGATCTACCCCATGACGCTCTCCATGGGGCTCGGCCTCCTCGCTCACGCCTACCGCCACCGCCGGGTCGTCAGCACGCTGCTCCTGGCCGCCTCCCTGTACACGCACCCAGCCGGCGGTGCGCTCAACGCCCTCACCCTCCTGCTTCGAGGGCTCTTCGAGCGGAATCCCCGGGACGTCCTAACCATCGTCCTCGCGGGACTCCTGGCGGCGCCTCACTACGACCGGTTCCTCCGCCTCCTCCCGACGATGTCCCCGCTCATCGACGCCCCCGAGAGCCCGCTGGAGCTGATCTTTCCGCTTCCCACGCTGTATTCGCCGGGTCTGCTCATCGTCGCCCTGGGTCTGTTCGGTGCGTGGAGGCTTCGTCGAGAGCACCCGGGCTGGGCACGAACGGTCCTAGCGTGCTGCGCGGTCGCGTGGGCGGCCGCGGGTCTGACGGTGACGGGCCTGGTTAAGCACCTTCCCATGGGGCGCAACCTGCTGCTGGACCGGCTGACCTGCGTGTGGATAACGCCGCTGCTGGCGGTCTCCGCTCACCCGCTGTTTTCGACGTGTGGGCCCCGGCGCAGGTCGGTGCGGCCCTTGCCGATTGCCTTAGTCGCGTTGGGGATCGTGATGGTGGCGGTGCTCCAGATGGCCGCGTGGGGACCGGCGTATCACCCCTTCGTGGGTGGGCTCCGCGAGACCGCGATC
>JBDOKE010000162.1:0-5938 GCA_039833815.1 Methanobacteriota archaeon
GGTGGCGCTGGCGTTGATGGTGCTCGCGCTCGCGTGGTGGTGGAGTGTGCGGGGCGCCTAGGCCCGGGCGACGGTCGTTACGAGGTTCGTAACGATTGGCGGGAAGAAGGGAGCGGGCGTGAGGGGGTGAGGGTCTAGAACTCGGTGCTGCTACCGCTCTCCTCCTCTTCCTCTTCCTCCTCCTTGCTCAGCTCCCGGGCGGCGATGACGTCGTCGATCCGCAGGATCATCTCCGCGGCCTCGGTGGCGCTCGCCAGCGCCTGCGTCTTCACGCGCAGCGGCTCGACGACGCCCTCCTCCATCATGTCCTTGATCTCGCCGTCGTACACGTCGATACCGGCGGTCACCTCACCCTCCTCGTGCTTGGCGCGCAGCTGCACCAGCACGTCGATCGGGTCGAGTCCGCTGTTCTCCGCCAGCGTGCGCGGGATGATCTCCAGCGCGTCGGCGAACGCCTCGACGGCCAGCTGCTCGCGGCCCTCCACCTTGTCCGCGTAGTCGCGCAGCTGCCGGGCGACCTCGATCTCCGGCGCGCCGCCGCCGG
The DNA here is from genome assembly GCA_039833815.1 of Methanobacteriota archaeon. GTDB lineage: Archaea > JAADCQ01 > Methanopyri > Methanopyrales > Methanopyraceae > Methanopyrus. Next base: position 545 of record JBDOKE010000162.1, read on the forward strand.
CCACGACCTTGCCGTCCTCGAGCGCCGCGGCCACGACGCCGATCGCGTCCTCAATGGCCCGCTCGGCCTCGTCCACGACGTGCTCCGTACCACCGCGGATCAGGATGGTAACCGCCTTCGGGTCCTTGCAGCCCTCGACGAAGATCATCTTGTCGCCGGCGACCTTCCGCTCCTCGACGATCTCGGCCTCACCCAGGTCCTCCTCGCTCAGGTCGTCGATGTTGGTCACGATCCGGCCGCCGGTGGCCCGGGCCAGCTTCTGCATGTCGGACTTCTTCACGCGCCGGACGGCCAGGATGCCCTTCTTCGCCAGGTAGTGCTGGGCCAGGTCGTCGATACCCTTCTGGCAGAAGACCACGTTCGCGCCGGTCTCGGCGATCTTGTCGACCATCTCCTTCAGCATGCGCTCCTCTTCCTCAACGAACGCCTGCAGCTGCTCCGGGTCCGTGATCCGGATCTCGGCGTCCGTCTCGGTCTCCTTCACCTCGATCGGGCAGTTCAGCAGGGCGATCTTGGCGTTCTCCACCCGCCGCGGCATGCCCGGGTGCACGCGCTCCTTGTCGATCACCATACCGTGGACCAGCTCGGTGTCCTCGAGCCCGCCGCCCTCCTTCTTCTCCAGCTTGATGTGGTCCGTGTCGATGACGATCTTGCCGTCCTCCTCCTCGGCCACCTGCTTGACGGCCTTCACGACCAGCTCGGCCAGGTGCTCCCGGGCCTTCTCCACGCCCTTACCGGTCATCGCGGTCTTCGCGATCTTCTTGAGCATCTCCTCGTCGTCCGGGTCGATCTCCTCGGCGATCTCGTCCAGGATCTCCTCGGCCTTCTCCACCGCCATCCGGAATCCGCGCGCGATCACGGTCGGGTGGATGTCCTGCTGCAGTAGGTCCTCGGCCTTGTGCAGCAGCTCACCGGCCAGCACGACGGCCGTGGTCGTACCGTCACCCACCTCGTCCTCCTGCGTCTTCGCGACCTCCACGACCATCTTGGCGGCCGGGTGCTCGATGTCCATCTCTTCGAGGATGGTCACGCCGTCGTTGGTGACGACCACGTCGCCCATCTCGTCGACGAGCATCTTGTCCATGCCCATCGGGCCGAGCGTGGTCCGCACGGTCTCGGCGACGACGCGCGCCGCCATGATGTTCATCCGCTGGGCGTCTCGACCCACGAAGCGCTGGTAACCCTCGGGCAGGATCAGGACCTGCCGCCCGTCACCCGCCAGCATCGCCATCTCGACTTACCCCCGTTCAGCTCTCTCGGGGACGACCGTCGAGCACTTATATTTAAATCTTTCCCTCAATGGACATGCGCCGGAGAAGCTCCCGGATCACGGGCTCGCTGAGCCCCGTGCGCCGGGCGATCTCCTTGGGGGAGGTGATCCCCGCCTCCTCGACCAGCTCCCGCACCTTCTCCGAAGGGTCGTGCTCCTCCAGGTACTCCTTCAGCTCCTCGATGTCCTTGAGGTCCTCCAGGGTCTCCAGGTCGAGGGTGGGGAGGCACGAGGAGCGTCGACCCCGTCGCCGGGTGACCACGAACCCAAGGGATCCCGTGGCTTGAATCACGTCCCGGAGCGCGATCGACTCCCGGCCGCTCACGTCCTCCGACCGGACCAGCACCGTGTCCCCATCCTTGGCCAGCAGCTCGAACGGGGCCCGGCGCACCTTACCCGTGCGCTCGGCCCCCATGCGCTCGAGGTGGCGGGCCACCCGGCGCTCGAATCGGGTCATCCGGTCCTTGCCCGTGTCCACCCGCTCCGGCACCCGGAAGCGCACCGGGACGCCCTCGACCTCCGCCTCCTCGGCCCGGGCCAGGCTGACCCGACCGCCCTCCCGCCTCAGCTGGCGGCGCCGGACGCTCGACACGCTCACGCTGTCGATCTCCTCCTCCCGCACCTCGACGTACTTCCCGCCCCGGTCGGCCACGGTTCGGGGGGGCTCCCCCTCCACCGTCTCCGCGAACGTGAGCGGGTCCATCACGGGGATCTCGTAGCGGTGGTAGACCACGCCCCGCTCCAGGGGCCCGGACCGGCGGCGCAGCGCGACGATGATCGGTACGGCCTCCAGGAAGTGCGAGACCACCTTGAGGTCCTTCGCGACCTCCTTTCGGAGCCCGTCCACGTTCGTGAGGACCTTGACGACGAAGGAGCGACCGTCCCGGGTGACCACGAGTAGGTCGAAGCAGGCGCGGTCGAGCCGGACGACTCGGTGGCCGCCCTCTCGCAGGAACTCCTCCAGGTCCGCCAGTAGCTCCTCCCGGAGGTCCAGCGTGATCACCCCCCTACGACCGATATCGAGAGGGCGACGGAGAGCGGTCCGGTGACGACCACCAGCAGGAGCCCGATCCGTCTCACCCGCTCGTCGTTCCAGAAGGCCGAGAGGATGAGGAGGGCGATCCCGGCGCCCCCGAGAAGGAACGGGACGAGATGGGAGACGAGGGCCGCGGCCATCTTCTGGCCGATCATCGCGCGTCGCCCCCGCCGGGGGTGGTCCGGTTGCCGTGGGTGGGGCTGGACGACACCGACGCGCCGGACGGTGGGTGCACCACGTACGTGGCGGTTCGGTTGATGAGGGAGCTGGAGCGGGCCGGGGCGGAGGTGGTGGGCCGGCCGTTCCTGGTACGGTTGAACCCGAACGTGCCGTTCAAGACGCGGGGCAACGCGGCGGTGGCGGTGCGGGTGGAGGGAGAGGTGGACGTGCGGGAGGTGGTGGAGCGCGTGCTCGAGGAGACGGTGGGTGAGCACCCGGAGACGCGGCCGGGGGTGGTGGTCTACCCGGGTCGCCGCCCACCGGGCGCCTGCGAGGTCGTATATAAAAAGGCGGTCCGGGAGGTGGTCGGCCCGTCGGAGGTGAGGGAGCTGGTGGACGGGCGGGTGGAGGTGGTGCGGGACGGTCGCGGCGTCGTGGGGGCGGTCGCCGCGCTGGGGTTCGCGCGGTTGAGGGGTCGAGAGGTGACGTTCGAGGGGATCGCGTACCGGGCCCGACGGTTCTGGGGCACGGAGCGCCGGGTGGTGGAGGACTCGGTCTGGGAGCTGGACGAGCGCACGTTCCCCGTGACCTTCGACAACGTGGATCGGTTGCGCGGGGAGGTGCTGATCACGCCGCACACGCCGTGCCCCGTCCTGTACGGGGTGCGGGCGGTGGACGCGTGGGTGCTGGAGTCGGTGGTGCCCCGGATCGTGCGGGCGCGGGAGCCCGTGGTGGATTACGTGGTGTTTGAGACGAATCAGGGCACGGACGCGCACCTGCGGTCGGTGAAGAGCCTGTCCGAGGCCTCGGACTATGAGAGCGTGGTGGTGGAGGTGCGGGTGGAGGGGGAGCCGCGCCGTATCCGGGGCGGTCACGTGGTCGTTCCCTGTGAGGACGAGGACGGAAACCGGGTGGACCTGGCCGCGTTCGCCCCGGCGCGGCCGCTGACGGAGGTGGTGGAGGCGCTGCGGCCGGGGGACGTGGTGCGGGTGGCGGGCGCGGTGCGACCGGAGACGCCGAAGCATCCCAGGACGATCAACGTGGAAAAGCTCCTACCGGTGGAGCTGGTCCGGGAGGAGCGGTCGGTACCGCCCGTGTGCGGTCGGTGCGGTGGTAGGATGACGTCGGCGGGGCGGGGCAAGGGATTCAAGTGCAAGAGGTGCGGTGAGCGGGCGCCGGAGGGCTCGGAGGTGCGCGTGGAGGTGCCCAGGGAGCTGGTCGAGGGTCGGGTTTACGAGGCGCCCCCGGTGGCCCGGAGGCACCTCTCCAAGCCCGAGTACCTGGTGGACCTGGGGCTACTGGAGCCCTCGCCGATCCGGGAGGGTGGATGACGAGCGGCCCGAGCCGAGCGGCGCGCGGTGACGACTGACAGGATTGCCGACACCCTCACCGGCGATCCACGTAGTGGGTTAGGGTGCCGATCCCCTCGATGGTCAGGTCCACGCGGTCCTCGGGCTGCAGGGGGCCGACGCCCGGCGGCGTGCCCGTGGCGATCACGTCCCCGGGCTCCAGGGTCATCACCCGGGACGTGTACGAGACGAGCTCGTACGGGTCCATGACCATGTCGTCCGTGGTGGCCCGCTGCCGGACCCTCCCGTTAACCTCGAGGCGCATGCTCAGCCCCTCGGGCTCCAGCTCCGTTTCGATCCAGGGGCCCAGCGGGGCGAACGTGTCGTAGCTCTTGGCCCGGACCCACTGGCCCTCCTCTCGCTCCACGTCCCTGGCCGTCACGTCGTTGATGATCGTGAAGCCGAGGACGACGTCTCGCGCCTCCTCCGGGGAGACCCGGCGGCAGCGGGTTCCGATCACGACCGCGAGCTCAAGCTCATGGTCGACGCGGCCCACACCGTCGGGAATCAGCACGGTGTCCAGGTGGCCGATGACGGCCGTGGGGGCCTTCATGGTCATGACCGGGCGTTCCGGCACCTCCATCCCCAGTTCGCGCAGCTCCTCGACGTGCTCCCGGTAGTTCAACCCGAAGCAGACGATCTTGGGGGGTCGCGGGATCGGGGGCCCGATCCGCTCCTCTCGGAGCGGGAACCTTCGGTGGTCCAGCTCCTTGAGCCGGCCCGAGTGCGCGGCCCGCAGGAACTCGGGGAAGGTGGCCCGATACACCAGAACCTCCTCGTTCGTGAAAACCGCGGGGCGGTAGGTGCCTCCGAACCGGTACGATCCGATCCTCATGAGGGCCCCGGGTGGGAGGGGCGGGGCCGCTACTTGATGGTTCCGAGCCGCTCGTAGCTCAGCCGAATCTTGATGGCGTCCACGGGGCAGGCGCGCTCGCAGAGCTTGCATCCGGGGCACTTCTCCGGCACCTTGGCCACGCCATCCACCTCGATGAGGCCCGCCGGGCACACCTCGGCGCAGACGCCGCAGCCGATGCAGGCGTCCTCGTCCACCTCGTTCTCGAGCTCCCTCGGCTGGGGTGAGACCTCCTGGGGTGCGGTGATGGCGCCCCACGGGCACGTTTGGGCGCACGTCGTGCAGCCGGCGCACTTGTCCTCGTCGATCCGGGCGACCTTACGCCCCCGCTCGACCTCAAGCGTCTCCGGGTCCACGTACACGGGGTTCCACTCGTTCTCCTCGGCCCGGAAGAACTCCTCCTCGGTGGGAACGAGCTCGATCGCGTCGTTCGGGCAGACGAGAGCGCAGATCGCGCAGCCGACGCACCGCTCCGGGTGCACGTACACGCCCTGACCCTCGGGGTGCTCCGGGGGCTCGGACTCGGGCTCGGTGACCCCCTTGACCCCGATCGCGCCGATCGGGCACGCCTCCATGCACCTCAGGCACATCACGCAGTAGCCTTGGAGCTCCGGGTACTCGTCCTCGATGCGCAGGATCTCCTGCGGGCAGTGCTGACCGCAGACGGGCGGGTCCTCCTTGTCGCAGTCCTCGGGGCGCCAGGCGATCCGCTTGACCGTGACCGTCT
>JBDOKE010000163.1:0-5928 GCA_039833815.1 Methanobacteriota archaeon
CACCGGCTGCTGCGCCGCCTCGCGCGCGGGCCCCACGCGTCCGTGATCCGCGACGTCTCGACGGGGGGCCTCCTGGTCGCTCTCGCGGAGACGCTGGGCGAGGTCGGGGCGGAGGTGGACCTCTCCCGCGCCCCGGGCCGGGCGCCGCGCTGGGACTACCTGCTGTTCTCGGAGAGTCACGGGCGGGCGATCGTGGTCACCGACGAGCCGGACCGGGTGCTGGAGGAGGCGCGGGAGGCGGGCGTCCCGGCCGCGGTGGTCGGCGAGGTGACGGGGGACGAGGTGCTGCGGATCGAGGCGGGGTCATCCCGGCTGGAGGTGAGCCGGGAGACGCTCGAGACGTGGTGGAGCGAGCCGCTGAAGCACCTGGAGTAAGGGGGAGTACCGCTGAGCGAGTTCTTGGTGTTCATCGACCATCCGTCGAAGAAAGAGGTGCCGGACTCTGAGGTGGAGCTGGCGCGGCGGCGCGTGGAGAACCTCGGCGGCCGGGTCGTGTGGTCCGTCGCGGGCAGCCTGAAGAAGTACCACCCGGACGTGCGGTACGTGGACCGGCTGAAGAAGGAGGGATACGAGCTGGCGCTGCACCTCAGCCCCGGCTACATCGGCATCCACCGGACTTCGCTGGCCACGGGCGTGCCGGAGGGGAAGATCCGGGAGGCCGTTCTCGGGGCCCTGAGGCTCGTGGACGGGGCGCGGTACCTGACGCTGTGCGGTCCCCTGCACACGGCCTTCTTTCGGGGGAAGGTGCCGAGGCGGGGCTGGAAGGACGACCTGGGGCCGAAGCTGCACCCGTCCGTGGTGCACGGGTTCGGGCGGGTGGCGCGGGACGCGGGTTTGCGGCTGTTGATCGGGGTGCGGACGCCGGACTGGATCCGGGGCATCCTCGACGAGCTCGGCGTGGAGTACGTGGAGGGGGTGGGGATCGATCGGTACACGATCGACGATGAGGATCCGGAGCGCGCCGCCGAGATGATCGTGGAGGGACGGGGATCGGCTGTGATTGTGCACCCGCGCCGTGATACCTTCAGGCGGTTACACAAGTTTATTACGCACCTAAAACGCCTTCTGTAAGGGGCGGATAACGCCGATGTATTCCAACCTGTCTGAAGAAGATCTAAAGGTGATCAAAGAAGTGACCCTGTCGCTGCTGGAGGACGAGGAGGGGATCGACTCGGAGGTGGCGCGGCGGACGGTGGACATCATCCTGCGACGGGAGGCCATCGACGAGGAGATCGCGGGCGAGCTGGGGGTGGACCCGCGGGAGGTCCGGAAGGTGCTGTACAAGCTGCACGAGCGCGGCGTGGTGTCCTTCCGGAAGGAGCGGCGGAAGGAGTATCGGTACCCCGTCTACGCCTGGAGCCTGAACCTGCGGGAGGTGCTGCGCCGAGGCCTGGAGATCAAGGAGCGGGAGCTGGAGGACGTGGAGCGGGCGCTGACCAACGACATGTCCCACCCGATGTTCCACTGCGGTAACGAGGAGTGCCCCGTCCTGAGCTTCGAGGAGGCCATGGAGTGCGAGTTCCGGTGCCCCAACTGCGGCGAGATGCTGCAGGAGGTGGACATCACGGAGGAGCGCCGCCGGATGGAGGAGCTGGCGGAGGAGTTAAAAGAGGAGATCCGGCGGCTCCGGGAGCTCAGGGAGCGGCTCGGTGGATCGGGACCCGATTGAGGACCTGCGCCGAGTCGGCTGCCCGGAGCGCGTGATCCGGCACTGCCGGGCCGTCTGCGAGCTCGCCGTTGAGATGGCGGAGCGCTGCCGGGAGGACGTGGACGTCGAGCTGGTTCGCACCGGGGCCCTGCTGCACGACATCGGCCGGGCGGAGACGCACGGGATCGAGCACGCGGTCGTCGGGGCCCGGATCGTCCGGGAGCTCGGGTACCCGGAGCCCGTCGCCCGGATCGTGGAGCGGCACGTGGGCGCCGGGATCCCCCGGGAGGAGGCGCGGGAGCTGGGATTACCGCCCAAAGACTACGTGCCCGAGACGCTGGAGGAGAAGATCGTCGCCCACGCGGACAACCTGACGTTCGGGACCGAGCACGTCCCGATCAAGGCCGTCGTCCGCAAGTTCTCCGAGCGGATGGGCGAGGACGCGCCCCCCGTGCGCCGGCTCATCCGCCTGCACCGGGAGCTGTCCGAGCTGGGCGCGGTACCACCGGAACTCGACCGGTGGTGATCGCTTGCCCGTGGTCGACGTCACGATCCTGGAGAAGCTGTACCGGGACAGCGGGGCGGAGGAGTCGCTGCTGAGCCAGGTCCGCGAGCTGCTGGTCGATCTAGAGGTCGAGGTGGAGGAGGTCCGCAAGAACTTCCGCTCCTGGGCGATCCTGCGACTCCGCGGGCCGGACGCGGAGGAAGCGGCCGAGCGCCTGGCGGGTGAGTTCGACACCGTACGCTCCCTGTTCGACCTCGCACCCGGCGACGTGATTTACGGCCGCATCATCGACCTCTACCGGGTCGGGTACGGGGTCTACGTGGACGTGGGCGTGGTGGGGCCCCAGGTGGTGGACGCGCTGATCCCTCTCTACCGGCTCCGGGAGCAGCTGCTCGGCGGGGAGAAGGCCTCGGTCCGCGACATCGGACGCAGCTTCGGCTTCGTGGAGAACCTCCCCCTCGAGGTGGAGATCGTGGAGGTAAACGAGGAGGAGGGCGAGATCGAGGCCCGCCTGACGGACGAGCAGGTGGAGTACCTGCTCGAGATGGCCGCCGACCCGTACGACCGGCTGATCGTCGCTGGGGTCACCCGGAAACGGCTTCAGCGCGCCCTGAATCGGGCCGGTTTCGGTCGTCGGGTCATCCGCATCGAGAGGTGGGGCCTCCTGGAGAACGAGGTGGTGCTTGCCGAGGGCACCGACGCACCCGGCGTCCTGAGCCGGGTGGGACCCTACCTGAAGGGGGCCGAGGTCGAGCTCGTGTACGACGACAAGTTCCTGGAGCGGATAGGGTTCATCCCCAGCCCCGAGGGACCCATCCTGGAGTGACTCAGTCGCAGATGTCCTCGAACAGGTCCATCAGCGGCCGCACCTCAATGGCCAGGACCCCGAACATCTTCTCCTTCCCGCTCGAGTAGAACCGCCGGTACACCTCCACCCCCTCCTCGATGGAGTCCACGTTGGGCAGCACGTTCTCCAGCCCCTCCTCCCGCAGCATCTCCTCGAACGAGTCGTACTCCCGCACGTCCACGACCTCAACCAGGAGCCTCCGGTTGAACAGGATCTTGTCCCCGGGCTTGATCCTCACGCGCTTGTCGTCCTTCACCCGCCCTTCCACCGTCTTCTTCCCCTCCTTGATGAGCTCCAGGTACTCCTCCTCCAGGCCCATGTGATGGACCCGGAGCTCCCGCCCGCGCTTCTTGGCCTCCTCCAACCGCACGGGAGCCACCCCCTCGAACAGCAGCGTGCCGACGATGACTCCCACCACGCCCGGCGTTCCCAACGCCAGCTCCACGTGCTCCGGGCAGCCAACCCCGCCCCCGATGACCGCATCGCAGTACATCCCCACGGTCAGACCCGCCTCGAACGGAGGACCCTCCCGGGACCCAACCGCCCCCACGTCCACCACCACGGCGCCCGGGCGGCGCCCGCAGATCAGCCCCACCGCCTCATCGAGGAACTCACCCACCCGCTCCCACGGACCCAGCACGCTCGACCCCTCCAGGTCCAAGCCCGCCACCGCGTCCTCCATCGTCTCCAGGTCGCTTAGGTACTCTTCCGCGTCCTCGTAGCACTCCGTCGGCAGGATCCGACGGGCGTGGGACGGAAGGTCCACGTCGCACCGTCCCGCGTCCACGAGCGCGGGCACCTCCAGGGACTCCAGGAACTCCAGGTCCGCGCCGGGCTCCCCGTCCAGGATCGCGTCCAGGTCCGCCACGTAGACGAAGTCCAGACCGTAGCGATCCACGAGCTCCGATGCCAGCTCGTGAGGATCCTCGGGCAGATCGTACGCGCGCGAGATCGGCTCGTACTCCCGCCGCTCCGGGCTCCTGCGTACGACCACCCGACCCCCTTTCAGGTCGAGGGCCACCCCCACGCCCAGGGGCTCCTCCGACGCGTCGAGCAGGTCCCAGCAGGCCGCCTTGTACAGCTGCAGCGCCCGGACCAGCAGGTGCTCCGCCCTCCCCTCCACGGCCCGGGTAAGCTCCCGCAGCGTCTCCACCCGGTACCCGCGCTCGGCGGTGGCGTACCCGACCGCCGCCTCCGGGTTCAACCCTCCGAGGCGTCGGATCCCGTCCCTCAGCGCACCGATGGCACCCCGCACGAACACCCGGAAGTCCGACTCCCGCTCGCCCGCCAGGGATTCCAGGCGCGCGTCCGAGACCCTCCGAAGCGTCTCCCTCAACCCGGTCAGCAACCCACGCTCCCCCGAGGAGATACTTTTACCACGGGCCCGCGTGGGGCCGGGGTGGTGCGGACTTGCGGGCCGCCCTGGCGCTGGAGGACGGCACGGTGGTGCACGGTGAGCTCTTCGGGTGCCCCCGGGAGGCGGAGGGGGAGGTCGTTTTCAACACCTCGCACACCGGGTTCCAGGAGGCGCTCACGGACCCCTCGTACCGCGGCCAGATCCTCATCATGACCGCCCCGATGCAGGGCAACTACGGGATCCTGCCGGAGGCGGGCGAGTCGGACCGGGTGCAGGTGGAGGGGTTCGTGGTCCGGTACCTGCACGACGGGCCGGTGCACCCCCACGCCGAGGGCACGCTCGATGAGTTCCTGGAGGAGAACGGCGTGCCGGGGCTGGCCGGCGTCGACACCCGCATGCTGACGCGCCGGATCCGCACGGAAGGCGCCATGCGCGGCGTGCTCGTACCCTACGAGCCGGACGACCCACCCGACCGGGAGGAGCTGCTGGAGCGGGCGCGCCGGGTGCCTCACATCTCCGAGCTGGACCTGGTGCCCCGGGTTTCCACGGAGGAGCCCTACCGGTTCTCCGAGGGTGATCCCGAGGTGATCGTTATCGACTGCGGGGTGAAACGGGGCATCCTGCGGGAGCTGGCTCGGCGCGGGGCCGGCGTGCTGGTGGTCCCGTACGACACGCCGGCGGAGGAGATCCTGGATCGGGACCCGGACGGGGTGCTGGTTTCCAACGGGCCCGGGGACCCGGCGCGCGTGAGGGAGACCATCGAGACGGTCCGGCGGTTGGTCGGGGAGGTGCCCCTGATGGGGATCTGCCTCGGGAACCAGATCCTCGGACTGGCCGAGGGTGGTCGCACGTTCAAGATGAAGTTCGGTCACCGGGGCGCCAACCAGCCGGTGAAGGACCTGAAGGACGGCCGGGTGTACATCACCTCGCAGAACCACGGGTTCGCGCTGGATCCGGAGAGCCTGGAGGACACGCCGCTGGAGGTTCGGTGGGTGAACGTGAACGACGGGACCGTGGAGGGCATCGTGCACACGGACGCGCCCGCGTTCTCCGTGCAGTTCCACCCGGAGGCCAACCCGGGTCCCTGGGACACCCGGTGGCTGTTTGACGAGTTCCTGGACCTGTGCCGGGAGTACTAGCGGGGTCGGGGGGCTCCTTGTCCGAGATCACGCTGCTGGTCCCGGCGAAGTTCGAGCCCATGGAGGCCGTAGAGCGGCCCATTCGGTCCGTCCTGAGACAGCGCGGGATAGAGGTCCGGAAGATCATCATCGCGGCCGGCTCCCGGCGGGACTACGAGCGGTTTCGGGATCGGTTCTCGGGCGAGGATCGGGTGGAGGTGGTCCTGGCCGGGGGGCGAGTTAAGGGGGAGACGGTGAACGCCGCCATGCGCGAGGTTGAGGTCCCGACCGAGTGGGTTCTCCTGCTGGACGCCGGGGACGAGCTCGGCTCGCGGGACTACGTGCGCCGGCTGGTCGCGGACCTGTCCCGGACCGGGGGGAACCTCGCGTTCGGGAGGATCCGGTACCGGGGTGAGAACCTCGTCGGCCTGATGGTGGCCCTGCAGTTCGACG
>JBDOKE010000164.1:0-2616 GCA_039833815.1 Methanobacteriota archaeon
CGGATGCCCTCCACCGCGCGCTCCCAGGCCCCGTTCACGCCGCGAAACCGATCGTGCGTCTCGGGATCGGCCCCGTCCAGGCTGATCTCCACGTACTCCACGCCGGCGGCCTCCAGCCGCTCCGCCGTGTCCCGATCGATGAGGGTTCCGTTCGTGGCGAGGGCCGTGAACATGCCCTCGTCGGCGGAGGCCTCCGCCAGCTTGAAGAAGTCGTCCCGCATCAGGGGCTCGCCGCCGGAGAACGCCAGCCCGGGCACGTTCCACTCCGAGAGCCGCTCGATGACCTCAAGTGCGCGCTCGGTGTCCAGCTCCCCTGGCGCGGGCCGGCCCGCGTTCGAGTAGCAGTGCTTGCAGCGCAGGTTGCACAGCCCGGTCACGTCCCAGATCGCCAGGTACGGAGCGTAGGGGACGAAGGGCTTACGAATCCCGTACCGGTAGATGCCCAGCAACGTCACCGCGATCCCGCGCCGGTAGGCGTCCACGGACAGCATCTCCCTGAGCCGCTCCTCCTCCACCCCGACCGCTCCGGCCGTCTTCTCGAGGAACTTCCGCACCAGCCGGGCCGCGGTCCTGCACTTCCAGCACGCATCCTCCCGGTCGCCGTAGGCCACGTCCAGCGCGACTTTGATGCGCACGTCCCCGCACGACTCGCACCGCTTGACGCCAATCTTCATCAGCTTGCGACCGGGGCCCGAGCTCAGCACTTTGTCCAGAACTCGAACGAACTCCCCAACCTTCGTCATCGAGAGGATCCCACCTTCAGTACACCTTTACGGGCTCGTAGAGCGTGGTACGTTGCACGGGGGTGAACCCGGCCTCGCGGATGATCTCCACCATCTCCTCCGGCTCGAGCCGCTCGCCCTCGGTTGCCCCCGCCTCCCGCGAGATGTTCTCCTCCATGAGCGTCCCGCCCAGGTCGTTCGCGCCCGCGTGCAGGGCGGCCTGAGCGAGCTTGACCCCCAGCTTGACCCACGAGGCCTGAACGTTCGGGATCACGGGGCCCAGGTACAGGCGCGCGACGGCGTGTACCAGCAGGTCGGTCATCCCGGAAACGCCGGGTCGAGCCTGCCCCTCCCGGTACAGCGGGGAGTTCACGTGCACGAACGAGAGCGGGACGAACTCCGTGAACCCGCCCGTATCCTCCTGAATACTCCGAAGCCGCTTCAGGTGATCGATCCAGTCGCGCGGGGAGTCCACGTGACCGTACATCATCGTGCAGGTGGTCGGGATGCCCATCTCGTGCGCCGTCCGAACGATCCGCTCCCACTCGTCCGCGTCGATCTTGTCCGGGCAGATCCGCCTGCGGACCCGGGGGGAGAAGATCTCCGCCGCCGTGCCCGGCATCGAGTCCAGCCCGGCCCGCTTCAGCTCCCGCAGCACCTCCTCGAGCTCCTCGCCCGCCAGCTTGCAGCAGTACTTGACCTCCATCGGGGAGTACCCGTGGACGTGAATGTCCGGGGCCTGCGACTTGATCTCCTCTAGGATCTCCAGGTAGTACTCGAACGTGGCGTTCGGGTGTAGCGCACCCTGCACGCAGACCTCCGTCGCCCCCTGATCCCGAGCCTCAGCCGCCCGCTCCCCCACCTCCTCGGGCGACATCATGTAGGCGTCCGGGTCGCTCGGATCCCGGCGGAAGGCGCAGAACCTGCACCTGTTAACGCACACGTTAGTGAAGTTAATGTTTCGATTCACAACGAACGTGACCTGCTCGCCGACCAGCCTCAGCCGGGCCTCGTGCGCGGCCTCCAGCACCTTGTACGGATTGATCTTCCCCTCCAGCGCCCGCAGCGCGGTCCCCTCGTCGATTCCGCCCGACACCGCCATGTTAACCAGCTCGTCCACGCTCACGTCGTCGTCATCCGCCCGCCGCGAATCCCTCCTCGTCCGCGAGCTCCTCGATGAGGTCCGCGAGGTTCGCATGGTACCAGCCCCGACGCACGTACTCCGGATATATGGGCAGGCGCTCCCGAAGCCGTAGTCCCACCTCCTCGGTGAGTCTTTTCAGCTCTTCAATCTCCGGCCACGGGGCCTCGGGGTTCACGTAATCCTTCGTGACCGGGGAGACGCCACCCCAGTCGTTGGCCCCCGCCAGCAGCGCCAGCTGCCCGGTCTCCCGGTTCAGGTTGGGCGGGACCTGCACCGGCACGTCCGGGAGCAGGAGCCGCGCCTTCGCCACCGTCCTGAGCAGGTCCGCCGGCGTCGGCTCCGGGTGATCCTCCATCGGGATCCCCGGCTTGGCCCGGAAGTTCTGGACGATCACCTCCTGCACGTGCCCGTACCGCTCGTGCAGCTCGCGGATTCTCCTCAGCGTCTCCACCCGCTCCTCCCACGTCTCCCCGATCCCAATGAGGATCCCGGTGGTGAACGGGACCCGCAACCGCCCCGCGTGCTTGAGCACCCGCAGCCGCTCCTCCGGCCGCTTCCCCGGCGAGCGCTCGTGCGGCCCGCCCTCCTCGCACAGCCGGTCCGAGAGGATCTCCATCATCAGGCCCAGGCTCGCGTTCCACCGGCGCAGCCTCCGCATCTCCGACCGGGTGACCACCCCGGGATTGCTGTGCGGGAGCATGCGGTACTCCTCCACGCACCGCCGACACAGGTCTACCAGGTACTCGATCG
>JBDOKE010000165.1:0-8543 GCA_039833815.1 Methanobacteriota archaeon
AGGAGGAGCTGGAGGACCGGAAGGAGACCCTGGAGCTCCGCGTCAAGACGCTGGAGAAGCAGGAGAAGAGAGTGCAGGAGCAGATCGAGAGCCTGCAGAAGCGCCTCCAGAAGGTCCTGCAGCAGCAACAGGCGGGAGGAGGGGCCGCCTAACGCACCGTTGCCTCGACGGCTCGATCCCCGAAGCGTGGAAAAAATCCAGGAGGCGGCGTTGCGCGAGCTTTACCGGCTGATTCCCAAGCGGGACCTGGAGGACGTGGACGTTCGCGTGGTGATCGACGGCGACGACGTGGACGTGCGTGTGGAGGTTACCGTGCACCCGCTGAGCGAGCTGTCCGACGAGGAGATTCGGGAGGCGGTGGAAAAAGCGGCGGATGCCGCGATCCGGGCCGCGGACAGGCTGATGAAGGGCACCGACTAGGCGGCCGGGATCTTCGACGCGCCCCTCCTCCCATTTTTCCCGATGCTGTAGAGGCCCACCAGGGCCGCGATCAGCGCGCCCACCAGCAGCTGCGCGTCCACGGTGCTCCGCTCCGCCGTGTCCGGCTGGCGCAGCCGCTCCTTCAGCCCGCCCGCGGTCTTTCCACCCGTCTCCTCCCGCGGCTTCGATTCTCGCTTCTCCTCGGTCGGCCGGACCGATCCCGCCCCAGCCTCGGACCGCACGCTGCCCTCCGACCGCTCCCTCGGCTCCCCTAGGCCACCGGACTGCACCTCAACCCTCTTAACCTCCCGCTTGGGCTCGGGAACCGTCGGCTTCACCGCCTCGCTGGGCGGGGTGTTAACCTCCGGCTGGGGCGCGGACGCGCCCTTCCCGGCCTCCGTAGCGACCGAGGTCACGTCCTCACCCGCGGCCGGGCCGATGAGCCCGGCGAGCAGGCACAGGACGAGGGCCGGGACCACCAGCGGGGGCCACCCCCGAGGCTCACGAGGTCTGGATCTTGACCACGTCCCCGTGCTCGAGCTCGTAGTCCTCACCCACCACCTCTCGCGATCCATCCGGCCTCAGCACCACCGCCCTATTAAAACTCTGCCCGAGATCGGTGTGGATCTTGTAGGCCAGCTCGCGGACCGTGGTTCCCTTCCGCACCAGGAACGCGTCCGGCAGCACCCGGCCCTCCGAGTCCGAGAGCCTGCTCTCGTTCTCCACCGGGTAGACCAGGATCATCCCGGCCACGTCGAACACGGCCGTGTTGAGCGCCTCCTGGACGCCCGTCGAGCCCCACCGCTTCAACACCCGCTCCCGGATGAACTCCAGCGCCTCCCGCTGCCGATCGCTGAGCTCCTCCTCCCGCAGGATCTCGAAGTCCCCCTCACCGGGCAGGTACCGGATGAGCCCCTGCTCCGCCGCCCGACGCAGGGCTAGCTCAGCCTCCGCGCACGTGGGCACGACCGGGTACTCCACCTCGCGCTTCAACCGCTCGATGTACTCCTCCGCGCAGTCCACGTCCGCCTTGTTCGCCGCGATCACCATCGGCTTGTTCACCCGGCGGATCTCCCGTGCGAACCGCCGCACGTCCTCCTCCGACCACGCCTCCAGCTCGTCCGGCACCCCCGCCTCATCCAGCGCCCGCTCCACATCCTCCAGCGAGACCCCGATCCCCGCCAACCGCTCCCGCAGCACCTCGGCCACGGGCCGCTTCTCCAGGCTCGCCCGCTTCACCGTCCGGTCCCAGTCCCGCGACAGGATGCCCGCGATCCACTCGTCCAGCTCCCGCTCCAGGAACCGCACGTCCTCGATCGGATCCCGCGAGCACGGCTCGCACGGGTGCCCCTCCTCGTCCGTCGCCCCCGCCGCGTCCACCACGTGGATCAGCACCGTCGCCTGCCGAAGATCGTCCAGGAACTGGTTCCCCAGCCCACGCCCCTCGTGCGCCCCCGGCACGAGGCCCGCCACGTCGATCAGCTCCACCGGGACGAACCGCCTCCCCTCAACGCACTCGGAGTTGCGCGGGTCGCACTCGACCCCGAACCGCCGACACGGGCACTCGTCCACCACGTGCGCCACGCCCTTATTGGGGTCGACCGTGGTGAACGGGTAGTTCCCCGTCTCCACCGGGGACAGCGTCGCGGCCGCGAAGAACGTGCTCTTACCCACGTTCGGCTTCCCGACGATGCCCACCTGCACGCCCAAGACCGCTACCCTGGGGGCGTCGACGGTGCGCGTGCTAATAGCTTCAGGGGACGGTGGGCACCTCACCCGGGCCGTGGCCCTCGCCGAGGAGCTCGAGGATCGGGGTCACGAGGTGGTCTTCGCCGTGAACGAGGACTCCGAGCAGGCCCGGGAGCGGCTGGACCGGGCCGGCTTCCGGGAGCGCATCGGCCTACCGCGACCGCGTCGCGTCGGGGATCCCGCCTGGCGCGCCGCCCTCGGGGGCCTGCGCAACCTCCTGCGCGCCCGGCGCGCGCTGGACCGGGTGAACCCGGACCTCGTGCTCTCCACCGGGGCCGGCGTGGCGATCGGCCCCATGATCGCCGGCAAGCTCCGCGGCCTGCCCGTCGCTCACTACGAGCCCACGGACGTCGTCTCCGTCTCCGGCCGCGTCGCCAAGTACTGCGCGGACCTCATCGGCGTGTGGGACCGGGACCTGAAGGAGTACTACGGGGACCGGGCCGTGATCGTCGGCATCGTGCTCCCCCGGGCCTTCGACGAGGCGGACCCGGAGGAGGCCCGGGAGCGGTACGGCCTGGGCGAGCGCGTCCTGGTGTGGACGACCGGCTCCGGCGGGTACGAGCCCGCGCTGCGCGCGCTGATCACCTGCGCCGAGCAGGGACTCCTCGAGGACTGGGACGTGGTGGTGAACACGGGGCAGGCCCTGGACCCGGGGCGGCTGAGCCGGAAGCTGGAGGACCACTGCCGCCTGGCGGTCGTGCGCCGGTTCTTCCACGACTTCCCCGCCCTGCTCAAGGCGGCCCGGCTGGTCGTGTGCTTGGGCGGCGCCACCCCGGTCGAGGCGGCCGCGCTCGGGAAACCGGTCGTCGTACTCCCCCGCCGGGACGTCCTGCGGGACCACCAGTACGTGACGGCCAAGAAGCTCGAGCGGCTGGGCGTCGCCTTCGCGGCGGAGGACGCGGCGGACGAGGAGAGCGTCCTAAGGGCGGTCCGGAGGGCCCTGGAGGCGCGGGAGGAGCGGTTGCGGGAGATGGGCGAGCGGGGGCGGGAGCTGTTCGGTGGAAACGCCCGCGAAAGGTTCGTTAGCCTCTGCGAGAGGCTCGCGGCCGGATGAGGAGGTCTCCGCACGGCCGAACCCGGGATGAGGAGCTCCCCCTTTACCGACGCCTCAGACCTCGACGACGTGCAGCCCCCGTTCCCTCAGCCGATCCAGCAGCTCCCGGCCCCGCTCACCGCCCACGACCTCGACCTGCACGTATCCTACGTCGAACCGGCCCTGGACCCGCAGCCCCTCGCCCTGAAGGTCGAAGGAGAACGAGCGCACCCCGGTCTCGGCCGCGCAGGCGAGCACCTCCTCCGGCAGGCTCGGGTCATCGACGGTGGCGGAGAGCCGGGGCCGGTCGGACCCCAGCTCGACGATCACGCTGACTCTGGCGTCCTCGGCCTCGATCACGGCCCGCGCCTCGCGGCGGTGCCGGGCGGTGACGCGCGCCTCGGCGTCCTCGAGGGCGTCGAGCGCGCACCGGAGGAGCCCGACCGCGTCCTGCCGCACGGGCCCGGGCACGTCCAGCTCGGTGAGGGTGAGCTCGAACTCGAGGGTGACGTCCACCGGGCCCCGATGACGAGGGAATCCCTTGGTGACCTTGTAATGATCGGTGGGGCCTTAGCCGAGGGGCTTGCGGAGCCGGGCAACGAAGAAGAGCTCCGTGCCGTGCCGGTGAGGGTAGAACCGGGCGCAGGCCTCCCGCACCTCCCGGTCCACGCCGGGCACCCGGAGTCCGGGCGCGGCCCAGTCGACGCGTACGGGCTCGGGCTCCAGTCCCAGCTCCTCGACCGCGTACTGCACGTTGAGCTCGTTCTCCTCCGGGGAGAACGTGCAGGTGGAGTAGACGAGGACGCCGCCCGGTTTGAGCACCTCGGCGGCGGCCCGGAGGAGGCGCCGCTGCAGGCGGGCGCAGTGCTCGATGTCCTCGGGGTCCCGGCTGCGCCGTCGGCTGGGGTCCTTGTGAATGACGCCCTCGCCCGTGCACGGTACATCCAGGAGCACGCGGTCGAACTCCCAGCCGGTCCGGGGCAGGTCGAGGGCGTTCATGCGCAGGGCGAGGCAGTTCGCCACGTGGCAGCGGTGCAGGTTGCTCTTCAGCTTGCGGACCCGGTCCGGGTCGACGTCGATGGCGATCAGCGTGCCCTCGTTGCCCATGAGCTGGGCGAGGTGCGTGGTCTTCCCGCCCGGGGCCGCGCACGCGTCGAGCACGCGCTCGCCGGGCCGCGGGTTGAGGACCGCGGGTGGCACCATCGAGGCCGCGTCCTGCGGCACGTAGTACCCGAGCATGTACTCGAGGGTGGCGCCCAGGGAGATGGGGGGCTCTTTCACCACCCAGAAGCCCTCGTCGATGGGCTCGGGGCAGCGCTCCAGCCTGAAGCCGCGCTTCTCCTCAAGCTGCCTCCTCAGGGCCTCCGGGGTGACGAGGAGGGTGTTGGTGCGGAGGGCTGGGCGGACGTCGTCGAGGTGCTCCAGAAGCTCCCGGGTCTCCCGGCGCCCCAGGAACCGGAGGTACCGGGCGACCATGTAGGGGCGCAGGCCGTACTCCTCGGCGAGGCGGCGGGCCCGCTCGTCCGGCTCGGGCAGGAACACGCGCATGGTGGCCTCACGTGCCCTCCTTCCAACTCTTCAGGTACTCCCGCTGCTCCGGCGTGAGCTCCTCGAGCTCGACGCCCATCGACTCCAGCTTCAACTCGGCGACCCGCCGGTCGATCTCGTCCGGGACCTCGTACACGCCCGGCTCCATCGACTCGCCCTCCCGCGCCAGCCGCTCGACGGAGAGCGCCTGCAGGGCGAAGCTGATGTCCATGATCTCGATCGGGTGCCCCTCGCCCGCCGCGAGGTTCACGAGCCGGCCCTCCGCCACGAGGTAGATCCGGCGCCCGTCCGGCATGCGGTACTCCGTGACCAGGCCCCCGCGCCGCTCGACCTTCTCCTCGCAGTGCTCCTCCAGGTACTCCTTGTCGATCTCCACGTCGAAGTGGCCGGCGTTGGCGAGGATGGCCCCATCCTTCATCCGCTCGATGTGCTCACCGCGGATCACGTCCCGGTTGCCGGTAGCCGTGATGAAGATGTCCCCCTCCTCCGCCGCCCGATCCATCGGCATGACCCGGAACCCGTCGAACACGGCCTCCATCGCCCGAATCGGGTCCACCTCCACCACGATCACGTCCGCGCCCAGGCCCCGCGCCCGCCGCGCGATGCCCCGACCGCACCAGCCGTACCCCGCGACCACGACCGTCTTCCCCGCGATCAGCACGTTCGTCGCCCGCATCAGCCCGTCCAGCGCGCTCTGCCCCGTCCCGTACCGGTTGTCCATGAGGTACTTCGTCCGCGCGTCGTTCACCGCGATCACCGGAAACCTCAGCTCCCCGTCCCGGTGCATGGCCCGGAGCCGCTGCACGCCGGTCGTCGTCTCCTCCGTCGCCCCGATGATTCGCTCCGCCAGCTCCGGATGCTTCAGGTGCACCCGGGTGATGCAGTCCGCCCCGTCGTCCACGAGGATGTCCGGCTCGTGGCTCAGCACCCGATCGATGTTCTCGTAGTACTCCTCCCGCGTCTCCCCGCGCCACGCGTACACGTGCACCCCCTCCTCCACCAGCGCCGCCGCCACCTCGTCCTTCGTCGACAGCGGATTACACCCCGTGATCGCCACCTCCGCGCCGCCCGCCATCAGCGTCTCCACGAGGACCGCCGTCTTCGCCTCCAGGTGCAGGGTCATCCCGATCGTGACACCCTCCAGCGGCCGCTCCTCCTCGAAGCGCTCCCGAATGATCCGCAGCACGGGCATGTGCTCGCGGGCCCACTCGATCATGTCCCGACCCTTAGGCGCCAAAGATGGGTCCCGGATCGCGTACTCACCCTCCTTCACCACGACCACGCGCTCCCGCCCCCGAGAAATTATAGCCGGGGCCGGGCCCGGCCGACCGGGGCCCCCGGCGGGGCGAGGCGGTGTTCACCGCGCGATGAACCCCGCCGTCACGATCCCGGTACACCCACCGCCCGTCACGCCCGGGAGCAGGCCGCGACGCCGCTCCATGACCGGGCGGCCTGGCCGCCGGGTACATATTTCCTTGCGCACAACGGGGGACGCGGGATGCCCCCTCGACCCGCGACCTTCCTCGCCCCACTCCTGACCGGACTGCTCCTCGGAACGACCGGGGTGACCGCGCTGGAGCAGGGTCACCTGAGGGAGACCTACACCGTCACGCTCAACGGCGTCGACTACCGGGTACCCGTCGACTACTACGTCTGGAAGAACGGGGACGGGCACTTCGTCTGGCTCTCCCTGGGCGTCCACCCGCTCGAGCACCAGGCCCACGAGTGCATGTTCCACGCCGCCCAGTGGTTCGTGCGGTACTCCGGTGAGTTCCGGGGCACGCTCGTCGTCTCCTGGATCCGCATCCCCAAGGAGTACTACACGACCGGCGACCGACAGCGGGACTACCAGGTCTCCCGCGACCTGGGACAGCTGACGTTCTACCATCACGTGCTGCGCTACGTCCTGCACCCCGAGGAGCTGGGCCGGAAGGTGGGCGTGAGGATCACCGGGCGCCCGGAGCTCTTCCTCGACGTGCACGCGCACCGGCCCTGGTGGGGCGTCTCGGAGTTCATCTTCATCCCGGCCGGCCCCATCCACGGGAACGACAACCCGACCTCCTACCGCAAGGCGCTGCAGATCTGCGAGACGCTGGCCGGCGTGGTCGGCGCCAGTGTGGACCCGAACCAGCGGGGCACCTCGCCCCCCTGGGTCACCGCGCCCGTGGCCCGGGCCGGCATCCCGGCCGCCACCTTCGAGAACGGGTACTACTACCTGGAGCGCGAGATGCCGGCCAACTACGACAACTACCGCACGGAGCTCGACAAGGCCCTGCTCGAGGCCCTGTACCTGTACGCGCTCGAGGGCGGCCGCGTGCCGCCCACGCCCGAGGGTTACCGGAAGCTGGCCCACTGGTACGAGGTCGCGGCCGGGGTCTGGGACCGAACGGCCCGGTACCTGGAGACCGCGGTCGACCGGCACCCCGACTACGCGGACGTCCTTCGGCACCTGTCCGAGCTGGCGCGACGCATCTCCTCCCTGCTCCGGCGGATGTCGGACGAGTGCCGTCAGGTGGCGGCGCTGCTGGAGGCCGGTAACCGCCGTGAGGCGACCCGGCTGGTCAACGATCGGCTGCTCCCGGAGTACAACGAGGTCAGGCGGCTCTACGCCGAGTACATCGAGGGGTACCGTCGGATCCCGGTTCGCATCGTCGACGTCGTCCAGCCCACGAGCGGGAGGACCGAGCGGTCGTGGTGGGAGTGGGTCCTGGAGCAGCCATGGTTCCCGGTGGCGGCCACCGTGGGGGTGGGCGTGGGCACCCTCGCGGTCGTGAAACTCGTAAAGGCGGACACGATACCGATCCTGGGGCTGATAGCTTGCGCGGTGCCGCCGCTGCGGCGATCGTTGCGCTCCTGCTCGCGGCGCTGATCCCGGCCGAGTCGCAGGTGCTGCCCCCGCCACCTCCCGCACCACCGGCCCCGAGCGCTGGCGGATCCTCGGGCGGAGGCGGTAAGTCCGGCGGCGGCCACGCGGCGCCCCCTCCCGCCTCACACCCCGCCCCGGCCCATCCGAAGCAGGAGCACGTGTCGAAACCCTCGGGTCGGGGCGGGGGAGGACACGGTGGAGGGGGCGCCGCACACGGCGGCTCCCACGGGAAGCACTCCGGTGGCGGCGGTGGCGGCGGAGGCGGTGGCAAGGGCGGCGGTGGGCACGGTGGCGGTCACGGTTCGGGACCGAGCGCCGGTGGCGGCGCCGGCGGCGGTAAGTCCGGCGGCGGCCACGGTGGCGCGTCCGGCGGCTCCGGCGGGGGCGCCGCGGGGATCCTGAAGACGCTGCTCGGTGGCGGCGGTGGTAAGTCCGGTGGCGGCGGTAAGTCCGGCGGCGCGTCCGGCTCGGTGGGACGCGCGATCGGTCACGCGGTGAGTAAGGTGGTGTCGGGCGTGAAGGAGGCGGGTAAGAAGGTGAGCGAGGCCGTGCGCCGGGCGGTACGCGGGCTGAGCCGGATCACGGGGGCGCGGCCGGGCACGATGGGGTGGATCCTGGCGGCCCTGCTGTCGTCGGCCGCGCTGGGCTCCGGACTGTACGCGTGGTTCCGGCGGTACCGCTAGTCGCCGGCAAGCTGCTCGGCGCACTCGCGGGCGTGCTCCAGCACCTCCTCCTCGTCCACGGTCGTCACGCGCCCGTCCCTGACCACCGGCTCCCCGCCCACGAGCACGTGCTTCACGTCGGCCCCGGTCGCCGAGTACACGACGTTCGAGGTCGGGCTGTGGCACGGGTTCATCCTCGGTGAGCTCCCGTCCAGGACGACCAGGTCGGCGGCGTACCCCTCCTCGATCCTCCCGATTTTTTCCA
>JBDOKE010000166.1:0-3658 GCA_039833815.1 Methanobacteriota archaeon
CGGGCCGGTTCAGGCCTTGGAGGACGGCCGGGACCTCATACTCGGGCGAGAGCTCCCGGCGCACGGTCACCAGCTCGTCCTCGACGACTTTAAGGAAGTCCCGCACGATCGGGCCCCCGGGATGAAGAGAAAGTCCCGGACCGAGGGGTGAGGATCGGGACGCGGGCGGACCCCGGTCACTCGATCCCCGTGAACCGGATGCCGATGCCCTTCTTCCCGTACCGCTGGTTCAACCCGATCAGCAGGGCGGTGATGGACTCCACGATCCGGGCGTTGGCGAGTGGTCCGCCGTCGATCGCCCGCACCCCGGGGATGTCCTCCGCGAGCTCCATCACCGTCCTCTTCGCGTCCTCGTCGTCGGAGCAAACGACCACGTCGCACTCGACCTCCCGGTCCAGTTCCCGGAGTAGCTCCGCCGAGACGTTCTCGAAGGCCGAGACGACGGGTTGCTCCACCAAGGACTGCACGGTCTCCGCGGCCGAGCCCTCCCACGGGGTGATGGTCCGGGTGGGTCGGCCGCCGATGGCCGTCTCCAGCGGTACGGTCACGTCCACGATGATCGCGTCGTCCGGGAGCGCGTCTCGGAGCCCACGAACCGTCTCGATCACGGCGAAGAAGGGCACCGTGAGGAGGACCACGTCCGCGTCCGAGACGGCCTCCTCGTTTTCCTTCCCCTCCACGGTGGCATCCTCGTACCCGTGTTCGGAGAGGAGTTCCATCGCCCTCTCGGCGGCCTTGAGCGCCCGCTCCTCCTCCCGGGATCCGATCACGACCTCGTGGCCCGCGGCCGCGAATCGGAGGGCCAGACCGAACCCTTGATCGCCGGTGCCCCCGACCAGGGCGAGGCGCATCGTTCGACCCCCGGTCCCGGCCCGCGACCCGGGTTTTAGGGGTGCCGGCTTCGCTCAGAACAGCTGGAGGGCGTTGTCGCGGGTGACGGCCTCCACGTCATCGAACCCTCTCCGCTCAAGCTCGAGGGCGACCTCGGCCACGGCGAGCACGTTGCTGGGGGCCAGGGAGGCGTCGCTGTTGATCAGGATGCGGTCCGCGTCCTCCCGGTGGTTCAGTACCATCTCGACGGCCTCCTCGACGGTGGCCTTGCCCGGCTGGACCGAGATGCCCGCGTTCAGGCCCCGTTCGAGCACGTCGTTCAGGAACCGCTCGTTCAGGTGATCCACCACGACCAGGGCCGGGTCCGCGTCGGAGGCTCGGATCGTTTCCAGGGTTCGGGCGATGACCTTAGGGTCCCGGCTGCGCGGCGTGTGAACCACGACGGGCACGTCCTCGGTGGCGGCGAGGTCGAGCTGCTCGCGGAAGACCTCCACCTCCCGCTCGGTGGCCCGCTCCAGCCCGATCTCACCGACGGCGTCGAGGTCGCTCAGGCGCTCCTCCAGGGCCCTCAGGGCCCTCTCGGTCCCCTGCTCCGGGATGGCGCGCGGGTGCACCCCGAGCCCTACGCGGGCGTCGATGAGATACTCGTCGGCCCGCTCCGCGGCGGCCCGGACCGCCTCCCAGTGTCCGAGTAGGGCGTCGTGGGTTCGGGCGGGTATGGGGTCGTGGGAGAGGGTGAGCGTGTACCGGATCCCGGCCAGGCTCATGCGTCGGAGGTCGTCCTCCGGGCGCACGTCCAGGTGCACGTGGGCGTCGAACTTGGCGAGCACGGCGGGTCGCCCCCGGTTCTCAGAGTTTAAATACTCGGGCGCCCCCGGTGCCGACGGGGGTGGGCCCGATGGCCGAGTCCGTGGAGGAGGTTATCGACCTCTCGGAGATCCCCTTCCAGCCGATGGACAAGCAGGAGATTCACCAGCTGGAGACCGTGCTGCTGGTGGCGACGCTGTTCCGACCGAAGGTGCTGGAGATGATTCACGAGGAGAAGTTCCTGACGTGGGTGGACTCGCTGGCGGTGGCGGCGGCCGCGCTGGCGCGGCAGAAGGCGGGGTACACGGTGTCGGAGATCGCGGAGGAGCTGGGGCGCACGGAGGCCACGATCCGGAAGCACCTGCAGGGTGAGACGAAGGCTGGACAGCTCGTGCTGGAGACCTACGACATGCTGAAGAGCGGGGAGCTCAAGATCGTGACGGGTAAGGAGGAGGTGGAGGAGAAGCTGAGGGCGGAGGAAGAGGAGCTGGAGCGGCTGCGCTCCAAGGTGGGCGACGTGGCCTCCTCGCTGAACCGAGTGGTGGAGGCGCTGAGCGAGTGCCGGTCCTCGATGGACGACGCGATCGAGGAGCTGGAGGGCGTGGTGGACGAGCTGAAGGAGCTCAGCGAGAGCGAGTAGGCCCACGGAGCCCGCGGAGCCGCTTGCGCAGCCCCTTCAGGTACTCCCTCACCTTCTCCTCGTCCACGGGCTGCTTCCAGGAGCCCGCGAGCATGCACTTGGGCTCGGCCCCGCGCACGGACACGCGCCGCTCGACCAGCCCCTCGTACACCTCCTTCTTCTCCAGGTTCCAGACCGGGGTTCGGTACTCGACGCCGTACTCCTCGCACATCTCCTCCCAAAACTCCTTGGCGGCGGGCGTCTGCTCCGGGTAATCCCGGGAGCGGCGGTCCCCGGTTACGATCACGTCCGGGTCCAGCCGTTCGAGCGCGTGGTACAGCATGCAGAACTTGCAGTCCAGGCAGACCGGGTTCCATCCGAACCTCAGGATCCGGCGCTCGAGGCCGCGGAGCCCCCACCGGTGGAAGGGTCCGTGCACGTCGAACACGCGCCACTCCAGCTCGCACTCCACGCGCCGGCGGACCTGGGCGTAGTTCAGCCTCGCCTTCTCGACGTTCAGCAGGACCCCGGTATCGTACGTGGCGAGGAGCATGCGGTCCGGTCTCAGCTCCTCCCAGGCGAGTAGGGCGGAGAGAACGGAGTCGGGGCCGCCGGAGAAGAGGACGACCACGCGCATCGCGGGGCCCCTTCAGGACACCTCGAGCCCGTGGTCCTCCGCGATCCCGTGGAAGGCCTCGATCACCCGGTTCACCTGCTCCTCCGAGAGCCCGTACACGCTCAGCTTGATCGTTTTGGTCTGACCGGGCTGGATTCCCGTGATCCCACGCTCCTTGAGCTCCTCGTACAGGAAGTACCCCTTCCTCGGGTGCTCCTGAGCGATCCGGTGGAAGCCCGGAGTCTCGAGCTTCACCAGATCGTGCCGCTTGGGCCGCTCGCCCAGCTGGCGCACCCCCTCGATGCGCTCCAGCTCCCGCACGAGCCGCCGGGTCTTCCTGACCTCCTCCTTCCACCTCTTCACGCGCTCGACCACGTGCGGAAAGCTGGCCATCATGGTGACGATCGGGGCCCCCATCACCGTGCAGCCGAGCAGCTCCACCTCCTTGTGCGGCCAGCTGCGCCCGGAGACGTCGCCCTCGATGGAGGAGCCTCGAAGCACCTCCTCCACCCACTCGTCCCGCATCGCGAGGACGCCGCAGGGGGCGCAGGCGGCCATGCCCTTGTGCCCGCTACCGATCATGAAGTCCGGCTTGGGTTTGAGCCGGGAGAGGTCCATACGGCCCATCGTGTAGGCGCAGTTGAGAACGCACGGGATGCCCCGCTTCCGGCAGAGCTTGATGAACTCCTCCGCGTCCGCCAGGTTCCCGTACTCGCTGTCCACGTGGGTGAGCAGGGCGAGCGCGGGCGGATCTCCGGTCTCGTCCTCCACCTCGTCGAAGATTC
>JBDOKE010000167.1:0-6806 GCA_039833815.1 Methanobacteriota archaeon
TCTACGGAGTCCAGGAACGTGTCGGACTCGTGCAGGAACGAGCGGAACTCCTCCTCGTACTCCACCGTCGCGGCTCCCCTCTCGGTGGTTTCAGTAGGGTGGCAGCGTCCCGGAGGCCCACCGGACCGCGTTCAGGGCCCCGCCGACCGCCAGCGAGACCCCCATCACCAGGTCGATGATCAGGTGCTTCACGGCGAGGAAGGCGCGGACGAACCCGACGGGGCCGGCGCTGGTGACGTACCAGGAGAGCACCCAGGCGAGCCGCAGGATGGAGTGCCCCGCGACGCCCAGTTGGGGGATCGAGCACGCCACGAGCAGCCAGGTCGCGTACCACCCGCACAGGCTCAGCGTCATGCAGGCCAGGGAGATGAAGACGACCAGGGCGGTTAGGGTTCGGGGCGGCCGGTTCAGGGCGCGCAGGATCTCGTACAGCAGGACCGTGCCCAGTAGCGCGACCGTGAGCGCGAGCTCGGCGCACTCCACCGGGAGCATCGGCGGTCACCCGGGGAGGAAAACGACGGACGCGTACCCCACCACCTGCGCCCGGTCCCCGGTCACGTCGCCACTGGTGGCGTACTTGAGCAGCTCGCCCCGCCGGGCCCCCAGAAGTCGGGTCGCGACGATGGTGGCGGCCGTCGGTCCCACGCCGCACATGCTGACGTTGTACCGTTCCACCACCTCGATCATCCCACGCTCGTCCATCTCCACGATCCGCTCGAGCACCTTCCGGTCCTTCTCCTGGGCCACGTCGTGAGGCTCGTAGTGCGTAAGGTCCGTGCTCGCGAGCACCACCACGTTCCTGCCCAACCGCTCGGCCACCTTCGCGATCGACTCGCCCACCTCACGCGCCGTCCTCAGGTCGTGCATCGCCATGCACACGGGCACGAACCGGAACGCGTCCCCGTACAGGTACTGGAGGAAGGGCAGCTGGACCTCGATGGAGTGCTCCTGCGCGTGCGCCTCCAGGTTGTCGTCCACCACCCCGCACACCTCCACCAGCGCCCGCGCGAACTCCGCGTCGATCTCGACGTAGCCCAGCGGGGTTCTCCACTGGCCCGAGGTCATCGTGGCCACGGCGGTACCCAGCCCGGTGTGGTTGGGGCCGAGGATGATCACGGTCTCGGGCGTGCCCGACTCCGCCAGCGCTCGGTAGGTGTGCGCCGCCACGGGGCCGGAGAACTGGTAACCCGCGTGCGGCACCACGCCCCCGGGGAGCCTGCAGGGACCGGACGAGACCTCCGGCACGTCACCCGGGCCCAGGTCGTGCAGGAAGCACCACTCGATGGTGCGCCTCAGCTCCTCGGGATCCGACGGGTAGAACTGACCCGCCACCGCGGGGGATCGAACCAAGGTCAAACCCGTCACCCTCGGTACTCCCTGTTGTCCGGGTCGTAGTACCGCTCCAAGTAGTACCCGAACTCCCGACGCTCCACGATGCTCCGGACTCCCTCCCTCTTAATCTTGCTTTCCAGACTCCGGGCCCGCTTCTCGTCCAGCTCACCCCGCCTGAGCAGGTACCGGATCACCTCCAGCGCCTCCTCGTCCGTCTCGCACCGGGACAGGTAATCCTCCACCCGAGGCTCGTACCCACGAAGGGGGTCCCTGGACACGTGGATGGCCCCCGGATGAGGCTCTCCAGGTGGCTGGAGCGGGAGGACGAGCGGGCCCGCCGCGCGGCCGCCCGGTACCGGGACTGGGCCGAGGGGCTGCGTCGATCCGAGGTTTTTCAGTACGTTAAAAAGCGCACGGGTGGACTCGGGCACGGGGAGGAGCGCTTCGAGGTCGGCAAGATGGGCGTCAAGGGGTACGTGATCGCGTGGCCCGAGCGGGCCCGGGGCACCGTGCTGGAGATCGGCACCGGGCTGGGCCGAACGGCGTGGGCCCTCCTCGAGTGGGGTCAACCGAGGCTGCTCGTCTCGGTCGAGGTCGACCCCAGGATGCTGGCCATCGCCCTGTATCGGAACCCGGTTCGAGAGTTCTCCGAGGCGCTGCGCGACGAGCGGGTGAGGCTGGTGCTGGGGGACGCGCGCCGGGTGATCCCGAGGTTACCGAGGGGGGCGTTCGATCACGCCGTGCACGACGGGGGACCCTGCCCCCGACGCAACCCGTCCCTGTTCTCGGAGAAGTTCCTGAGGGAACTGGCGGAGAGGCTCAGGAAGGGAGGTACCGCGTCGGTTTTTGCCGGGCGTGATCCCGGGTGGCAGGATCGGCTGTACGAGGCGCTGGACGGGCTGTTTGAGCGGGTTTGGTCGGAGCGGTTCCCCGACACGCCGACGCTGGTCCTGCGGTGCGAGGGGAGGTGCTAGTCCTCGCCGGGCTCGCCCAGCCGCTCCCGCAGCAGCCGCATGGTTACCTCCGGGTCGGCCTGACCGCGGGTCTTCCGCATCACCTGACCCATCAGGTAATGAATGGCCTCCTCCTTGCCGGACTTGTAGTCCTCCACCGCCTGGGGGTTCTCCTCCAGGACCTCCTCCACCACCTCGGCCAGCCGGTCCTCGTCGCTGACCTTCAGGAGCCCTTCCTCCTCGATCACCTCGACCGGGCTCTTGTCGGAGTCCACGGCCTCCCAGAGCGCGTTGAGCGCGTTCTGCCGCGTGATCTTGCCCTCCCGGACCAGCCGCATCAGCTCGATCAGCTCCCCCGGCTCGATCCGGGCCTCGCGGAAGGACAGCTCCTTCTTGTTGAGCACCTTCTTCAGCTCCTTGCGCACCCACTGGTCGATGAACTCGATCTCCCAGTCGTCCGGGGCCTTCTCCGCCACCTCCTCGAAGAAGTCGGCCCACTCCCGCTCGGTGACCAGGGCCTCCGCCGCCTCCCTGGAGATCCCGTACTCCTCCACCAGCCGCTCCGCGCGCTTGTGCGGCGGCTCCGGCGCCCGGGCCACCGCCTCCTCCCACATGTCCTCGGTAATCTCAAACGGGGGGAGGTCCGGGTCCGGAACGTACCGGTAGTCTTCCGCCGTCTCCTTGTCTCGCATCGGGACGGTCGTGCCCTGATCCTCCCGAAAGGCCCGGGTCTCCCGACGCACCTTCCGACCGTGCCTCATCAGGTTCCGCTGGCGCTGGATCTCGAACTTAAGCGCGCGGTACACGCCCTTGATCGAGTTGATGTTCTTGATCTCCACCCGGGCGCCTCCTTCCACCGAGATGTTGGCGTCGACCCGGATGCCGCCGTCCTCCCGGACCCTGCCCGAGTAGCGCAGCACCTGCAGCAGCCGTCGGAGGAAGTCGCGCGCCTCCTCCGGGGACCGCATGTCCGGCTCCGTGACGATCTCGATGAGCGGGACGCCGCTGCGGTTGTAGTCGACTCGGCCCGTGGACGGGTCCCACCGCCCGGGATCCTCCTCCACGTGGATCTCGCGGATCCGGACCCCGTCCAGCTCCCCGTTCACCGCGATCGGGGTGCTGGTCCGCTGATACCCGGAGGGCAGGTCCGGGTAATCGTAGTGTTTCCGCTGGAAATACAACTGTTTCCCAATTACCGGCTCGCAACCGAGCATGTGCGCGATCTCCAGCGCGATGAGCAGGGCCTCGCGGTTGGGCGGTAGGGGCTTGGCGCCCGGCATCCCGGTGCAGATGGGGCAGGTGTTCTCGTTGGGCTCCGCGTCCTCGTAGTCCGCAGGGCACCGGCAGAACAGCTTGCTCTCGGTGTCCAGCTGCACGTGCACCTCGAAGCCGATCTTCACCCCGGGCACGGACCGGGCCCCGGGGTGGTGTGAGGAGTCACCGACTTATGGGTAGCGGAGAGTCCAGCCCCTCGCGCAGCGCCAGCGTCCGAAAGAGCGCCGCGGTGACCAGGGCCTTCTCGGAGAGATGGCGGGTCTTGGGCGGGTTGGGCACGGTGAAGCAGAACCGTCGGTGATCGGTCAGCGCGCCCGGTACCAGGGTGATCTCCCTGGGGGCCGGGACGTCCCTGGGCCACGGGATCCGGACGGAGACCGGCACGCACTCCAGGTCCTCC
Source organism: Methanobacteriota archaeon (assembly GCA_039833815.1). Taxonomy (GTDB): domain Archaea; phylum JAADCQ01; class Methanopyri; order Methanopyrales; family Methanopyraceae; genus Methanopyrus. The sequence goes on from JBDOKE010000167.1 coordinate 3,961, forward strand.
TCGGGCCGCCGGACCAGGAGCGACGCGTACGCGGCGTCGCGCTTCCGGTGCTTGAACTTCCGGCTCGTCAGCAGGTTAGCCTCGACCACGGGGACGTTCAGCACGAGCTCCCGGAGCTTCAGGTCGTCCTCCGTCAGCGGGTCGAGCTCCAGGGCTCCGAAGTACCACTTGTCCTCCCGTCGAGGCCTCCGGCCCCACCTCGGCTCGTAGAACCGCTCCAGGAGCCTCGGTAGCAGGTACACCCGGTATGGTGATCCCACCGTCCCCACCCCGCGCCGCCCGGGATCGCTGAGGGGTTTCTGCGGGGTCGCCTCCGAAGCCGCTCTCCATACAAGAATAACTAGACTCGGCCGAACGTCATAAGGTTACGCATTTCGGCGTTCGGTCGGTGTGCACTAATGGTTAACTCATCCCAACGCGGCACCGCACCAGCGCGTGCGGCGCCCCCGTGGACCCGACCCGGCGCACCTCTCGGGAGGCCTCCAGGAGGTCGGTCAGCGCGTTCCCGCGGAGCGAGCAGGGCTTCACGCGGCGGCCCTCGGGATCCTCCACCCACAGCCCCGTGACGGAGAACCGGCCGCTCACGTGGCTGGCCGTGTGCGCCCCCATCACCCTCCTCACCACCAGGTCCGCCTCCTCGAGCAGCTCCTCACGGCTCGAGTCGCCGCGGACGATCACGTTCCCCGGACACGGCTCAGGGCGCCGGCTCCCCAGCCCGCTGCCGGTGGACTCGAGTCCCAGTCTCTCGGACGAGTAAAGGTCGGTGTAGAGGCCCCGGAGTCGGCCCTCCGATACCAGCTCCACCCGGCTCGGTTCAACGCCCTCGTCGTCGAACCGGTAGGACCCGGGCCACCAGTCCCGGAGTGGGTCGTTGAGCGCGGTGACGTTCGCCTCGATCACCCGGCTCCCGAGGTCCCGACGCTCGAAGGCGCTGGTCCCCTTGGCCACCTCCAACCCGGACAGGGCCGGCACCAGCGTGTAGTTGAGGAGGTCGCTCAGCGCCACCGGGTCGAACGCGACGAGGACCCGCCCCTTCGGCGGGCTCGTCTCCGGCGATCTGGAGGCCATCGCCGTGGCCTCCTCGGTGAGCGACTCCGCGTCCAGATCCCGCGGCCTCACGGCGGCGTCCCACGCGAACCCGGAGAATTCCCCGATCACGTCCACGGACAGGGACACCGTGGACTCCCGGCGCTCCACCCAGTCCTGGCCGGGAACCCGAATCCTCACGCGTCGGAGCGTGCCCGCGAGCGAGACCGCGGAGAGGGTGACGCCCTCCGGCACCGTCGCCTCCACGGTCTCCAGCAGCTCCCGCAGCCGCTCCGGGTCGGTCGCCTCATCGTGGTGGGCGCGGACGTCCCCGGGCCGCACCCGGTCCGGGTACGTGACCGGGCTTCCCGCCCCGAGCTCCGCGGATCGGCGCGCGAGCTCGATGAGCTCGTCGTACCCGTCCCGGCCGGTGGACGCCGCCACCCCGAGCCCCTCCTCCGTCACGACGCGGGCAACCCGGGTGACGGTCTCGGAGCGGCTGACGCGGTCGCCCGACTCCCGCAGCCGCTCCAGCTCGAGTCGCTCGGACCGCACCTCGAGCAGCAGGGCGCGGCCCGGCTCGAGGTCCGCGAGCGGGTCGGTCAACCCGATCACCCCGATCTCAGGTTAAACGAGCCCTCGATGAGCGCGTGCGGGCCCCCGTCGGAGACGGGAACCAGCTGGCCGCCCTTGCCGCAGTACCCGGCGTGCAGGCGTCGCTCCCTGGAGAGCAGGAGGACGCCGCGGAGGAGCCGCAGCGTGTGCCCGGTGAGCCCGACGTCGCGCACGGGGCGGGCCGGCTCGCCCCCCTCCAGGACGTACCCCAGCTTGGCCGAGAACTGGAAGTGGCCCGTGGTCGTGTCCGTTTGGCCGCCCCGGGATCCCAGCAGGTAGACGGACCCGTCCCCCGCCTCCTCGAACAGCTCCTCCCGGCTCGCGTCCCCGGGCTCCACGTACGTCACGCTCATCCGCACCTGGACGTGGTCACCCAGGGTCTCGGCCCGGCCGTTCCCGGTCGGGGGCGCGTCCAGCTCCGCCGACGTGGTCAGGTCGGTCAGGTAGGCTCGGAGCACCCCGTCCTCGACGAGGACGGTGCGGCGGGCCTCGACCCCCTCGTCGTCGAACGGGTAGGCCCCGAAGGGCCCGGGCTCGGTGGGGTCGTCCACGATGGTGACGACCTCGGACGCGACCCGCTCTCCCAGCCTGCCCCGTAGGATGGACTCGCCCCGGGCGACGAGGTCGCCCTCGGTGGCGTGACCGAACGCCTCGTGCACGAGGACACCGAGGAGCTCGGGATCGAGCACCGCGCGTTCGACTCGGTCCGGTCCGGGCTCGGCCCTCAGCAGGTCGCGCAGCCGTCGGGAGGCGCGGTCGAGGAGGGTCTCGGCGCGCTCCAGGAACCGCTCCGGGCCCGCGGCGGTGGCCCCCTCCCGCTCGTGGTACTCCTCCCGCCCGCGCTCGCCCCGGTCGCTGACGCGGACGCCGAAAGAGGTCTGGTGCAGTCGGGCCTCCACCTCGGTGCCCCAGGTGGTCAGGATCCGGTACCGGAGGGCGAGGGAAACGCAGCGGACCTCGCAGTCGTGGGGGGCGTCCCTGGAGAGGTCCAGGGCGAGCTCGGTCACCTCGTCCAGGGCGTCGAGTGGATGGGTGCGGCCGGTCCAGTCGTGCCGCCCGGTCGCGGTGGGGGGCTCGTCGGGGAGGTTGGCGGTCCCGCGGCCCGGAACGCGGACGGCGGCTTTAAAGGGGTCCCGACCGTCGGGTCGGTCGGCGTGGATCACGTGCCAGCTTCCGTCCTTCAGGAGCCTCAGCGCGGCGCCGCG
>JBDOKE010000168.1:0-1525 GCA_039833815.1 Methanobacteriota archaeon
TATCCAGGGAGTTTACCGACGTCCCCGTGTACCGGGTGCCCACGATCGAGGTGATCTCGCCCTCGGGCTCCTTCAGACTCGCTCACATCCTGCGCCGATGCCCGGACCTGCCGATCCGGTTCTACGCCGGGGTGGGCCTAGACCTCAAGATCATCCGGCGCCACGGGTGCCGCATCGTCGTGTCCGACTGCCAGTTCCACGCCCTCGCGGCGGCTCGGATACTGGACGTGCCCGCCGTGATGATCACGAACGTCCTCCGCCTTCCCGGGGACGACCCGTCCTCCCGACTGGTGAACTGGTTCCTGAGGGAGACCCTCCAGCTGGCCGACCTCGTGATCGTGCCGGACGTCCCGGACGGCGAGTCGCCCCCCACCGACGTGGACGTGGTCTGGGTGGGGCCCATCCTCCGGGCCAGCCCGGACGAGCTTCCCGGGAGAGAGTCGATCAGAGAGCGCCTCAACCTGCCGAAGGAGCGGCCGATCGTGCTGATCACCGCCGGCGGCTCCCGGTACGGAGGCAGGATCGTCAGGCTCGCGATGGAGGGGATCCGCAGGCTGGAGGAGGACGTGTACGTGATCGTGGTGGACGACGAGGCTGGACCCAGCACGCTCCGCGGGATCTCGGGTCTGGCGTTCAACTACGTGGACAACCTGCTGGAGCTGATCCGGGCGGCCGACGTGGTGGTAACGCACGGGGGCCACACCACCATCTCCGAGTGCGCCTGCCTGAGGACCCCCGTCGTTTCCATCCCGCTACCCAACCACCCGGAGCAGCAGATGAACGCGCTCCGCGCGGAGAAGCGGGGCCTCGGGGTGGCCCTTCAGCCCCAAAACCTCTCGCCGGACCGGGTGGCCGAGGCCATCCGAAGGGCCATGGGGACCCGGGTTCCCAGGATCAAGCTGATGGACGGCAAGGGGGCCGTCCGGGCTGCCCGCATCATCCGGGAGGCGATGTCAGGATTACCGTGAACTGGGCCGACAGCTGATTCACATCCTGTTCGGCCTCCTATCCATCGTCCCGCTGCACCTCCTTGGCCCGCTTCGGTACTCCATTTTCCTGCTCACGCTGATCCTGGTGGGACTGTGGATATCCCACCGCATCCGACGCGGTGGGTACGTCCCACTCATCACCGAGCTGGTGGAGCTGTTCGAGCGGCCCGAGGAGATGAGGATGCCGGGCCAAGGCACGATCCACTTCTTCGCCGGCGTCCTGCTTGCCACCCTCATCGCCAGGGATGTGCGGATCGTGGACGTGGCGGTCATCATCCTGTCGGTAGGGGACGGCGTGTCCACGATCGTGGGAACCAGGTTCGGTAGCACCCCTATCCCCTACAACCCCAAGAAGAGCCTGGAGGGCAGCCTGGCCGGGTTCGCCTCGGCCGCGACGCTGACCGCGCTGTGGACCGGAGATCCGGTCGTCTCCGTGCTGGCCTCACTCGTCGGGTCCGCCGCGGAGACCGTTCCGAAGCTGAACGACAACATCGTCGTTCCGGTCGCCGTGGCCCTGTTCCTGCTGTGGTGGTGGA
>JBDOKE010000169.1:0-7046 GCA_039833815.1 Methanobacteriota archaeon
TCCGGCCTGCCCGAGGATGAGGAGCGCCCTCGGTCCTGACCGGTTCGGGATGACGAGGGCGGACTTACCCGACGCCCCACGGGTTAAAAGCGCGGGTCGATCACACGGTTGAGGGGCCAACCGTGGGACTGGCGGAGCTGCGAGAGCTGATCGAGCCTGAGGAGACGGAGCTGAAGGCCCTTTCCGGCCGGGAAATTGCGATCGACGCGTTCAACGCGCTGTACCAGTTTCTGACCACGATCATGAAGGACGGCCGCCCGCTCATGGACTCCCAGGGTCGGATCACCAGCCACCTGAACGGGCTCCTGTACCGGACGGTGAACCTGGTGGAGGAGGGCATCAAGCCCGTGTACGTGTTCGACGGGGAGCCCCCTGAGCTGAAGCGCCGGGTCCTGCGCGAGCGGGAGGAGCGGAAGCGGGAGGCGGAGGAGCGGCTGAAGCGGGCCTCGACCCCGGAGGAGCGGGAGAAGTACGCCCGGCAAGTCGTGCGTCTCAGCGACGAGCTGATTGACGACGCGAAGCGGCTGCTCGACCTGATGGGCATCCCCTGGGTGCAGGCCCCGTCCGAGGGTGAGGCCCAGTGCGCGCACATGGCGCGGCGAGGGGACGTGTGGGCGGCCGGCAGCCAGGACTACGACTCGCTCCTGTTCGGATCCCCGAGGCTCGTGAGGAACCTCACGATCGTGGGCCAGCGAAGGCATCCGCACACCGGTGAGATCATCGAGGTGAAGCCGGAGCTACTGAGGCTGGAGGACGTGCTGAACCAGCTGGGGCTGGAGTCCCGGGAGCAGCTGGTGGATCTCGCCATCCTGCTGGGCACGGACTACAACCCGGACGGGATTCCCGGGATAGGGCCCAAGCAGGCGCTCAAGCTGATCCGGCGGTACGGATCCCTGGACGGGCTCCGGGACACCGAGCTCTGGCCCAAAATCGAGCGCCACCTGCCCGCCGACCCCGAGGAGCTTCGCTCGCTGTTTTTGGAGCCGGAGGTCACCGACGAGTACGAGCTGGAGTGGAGGGAGCCGGACGAGGAGGGGATCGTCGAGTTCCTGGTCGAGGAGCGCGACTTCTCGGAGGATCGCGTCCGACGCGCGGTCGACCGGCTGAAGAGGGCCGTGAGTGAGCTGGAACGGAAGGGTAGGCAGGAGACGCTGGACGCGTTCTTCTAACCGAAAGCGAGCCTACCCACCAGCGCCCCGTACGCCAGCGCCAGGGTCACGTCCACGAGCGTGGTGACGGCGGAGAGCCAGACCCCCTCCGCCGGTCCGGTGACGGCCACCGTAACGGGGCCGCAGCTGCGCAGGAGCCTCCCCACGTACGCCACCGCGGCACCGACCACGGCGGCCCGGTACGCCTCCGCCGGGCTCACCCCTCCCACGCTCAGCAGCCCGGACAGCACGGAGCACCCCGCCACCGGATTCACCAGGAACGCGCCCAGCACGGTCCCGCGGGTGAGCCACCCGGACGCCCAGCGGGCCAGCAGCGTTCCAACCATCATCCCGGGAACCAGGAACGCGGTCGCCCGGGCGGTCGACCGCAGCGCGGTCCGGAGCGCAGCCCTCCACGACCGGTGGCGCGGCGGCTCGACCCGGACTCCGCGCAGCGCGAGCGCCCCGATCAGCGTCTCGGTCGCGTCGACCAGGGTCAGCGTCACGGCGTACGGCACGCCCACCTTCCGACCTAAGAGCGCCAGCGAGGTGCACCAGACGGAGGCCAGGTACGGGAGCGAGTTGAAGGAAAGCTTCGCTATCAGGAGCCGAGTCCCACGGAGCCCCGCCTCACGCGCCGCCGCGAGCGCTACGTGAGGATGGATCGCACCCAGCGCCACCAGCGGCACGGGTCCCACGACCCGGGAGGAGGCCGCCCCCAGCCCATGGGTCAGCAGGTAACCCGCCCCGATCACCGCGATCGCCTCCAGCGTCCCCCAGAGCACGTCCCGCAACCCGACCACCCGGGGTTGAGCAGTTGAGGCTTAGGCCCGTAAGGCTGGAGCTGCGCCGCCCGTTTAGGATCTCCCGGGGCGCCGTGGAGAGGGTGCGCGGGTACCTGTGTCGGTGCCGGATGGCCGGGGGCCGGGGGACCGGGTTCGGGCTCACCAGGCGGGTCGCGGAGGAGCTGGCGGCCTTGGACGCCCTCACCAGGGCCGCGGGCCTCCCGCTCCGAGACGCGCTGGGCGGCGGGAGGGACTCGGTTCGCTCCTTCGCCACCGTGGATCTCGTCGGGCCGGAGCGGGCCGAGAAGCTCGCCCGGGCGTACCGGGAGTCCGGGTACGATCTGCTCAAGGTCAAGGTGGGGTCCGGGAGCCTGGAGGACGACGTCCGCCGGGTGCGGGCGTGCGTACGGGTGGGCGGGTTCCGGGCGCTGATTCTGGACGGTAACGCCGGGCTGAACCCGGAGGAGGCGCTGGAGCTGCTCGATCGCGTGGAGTTCCATGGCGACGTGTACCTGGAACAGCCCACGCCGCCGGGGGAACTGGACGAGGTGCGAGGATCCTGCGATGCCCCGGTCATCGTGGACGCGATGGACGTGGGTGCGGATCGGTTGGAGGAAATCCTCCACGGGGACGCCGCGGACCTGGTGAACGTCAAGGTGCAGGAGCTGGGGCTGCTGGGCGGGCTTCGCGTGGCCCGTAGGGCTCGGGAGTTGGGGCTGGGCGTGATGGTGGGATGCGCCGTGGAGAGCTTCTGCTCGATCGCCGCCGCCGCTCACCTGGCCGGGGCCGTCGACGCCGAGCTCTGCGACCTGGATGGCCATCTCTTTCTGAGGGAGGACGTGGTGGAGAACCCGGGCCCCGCCCCGGAGCTGGAGCTCACGGGACCTGGGTGGGGGGTGCGGGTTGTCCGGTAGGCTGCCGCCGCACGAGCGGGGTACCCGGGCGCTGGTGCTGTGCCACGGGGCGTTCACGAGCCCCCAGGGAAAGACGGCGCACGGGCTGCTGCGGTTCGGTCGGATCTACGAGGTGGTGGGCGTGGTGGATCGGGAGGCCGGGGTCAGTTCGGCCCGGGACGTGGATCCTGACTTTCCGGACGTGCCGGTGTTCGAGTCGGTCGGGGAGGCGTTGAAGCGTGTGGAGGCGGAGGTGCTGGTGATCGGGGCGGCGCCTCCCGGGGGTCGGTTGACGGAGGAGTGGCGGGTGGAGGTGCGCGAGGCGATTCGGGCCGGGTTGGACGTGGTCAGCGGGCTGCACGAATTCCTGTCGGAGGATCCCGAGCTCTCCCGGCTGGCGGAGGAGCACGGCGTCGAGCTGGTCGACGTCAGGAAGCCCAGGAGGGAGCTGTTTCGGGTGGCGGACGGGTCGGCCCGGGACGTGGACGCGACGGTCGTGCTGACGATGGGAACGGACTGCGCGGTGGGGAAGATGTCCGCGGCCCTGGAGCTTCGGGAGCGGCTCCGCGACGCGGGCGTGGAGGCGGCGTTCCTGGCCACGGGGCAGACGGGGATCCTGGTGGGGGCGGAGGAAGGGGTGGTGGTGGACCGGATGCCGGGCGATTTCATGGCCGGCGCGGTGGAGCGGCTCGTCGTCGACCTTGCCGAGAATCACGAGGTCATCGTGGTGGAGGGGCAGGGGGCGCTCAGTCACCCGGCCTACTCGGGGGTGGCGCTCGCGATCCTGCACGGGTGCTGGCCGGACGCCATCGTGCTGGTGCACGATCCGGGGCGCGAGCACCGGGACGGGTTCCCCAGGTTCCGGGTCCCGAGCCCGGAGGCCGAGATCGCGCTGATCCGATCGCTCTGCCGCGCGGAGGTGGTCTCGGTGGCGTTGAACGGGTACGACCGGGAGCTGGCGGACCGGCTGTCCCGGGAGGGGTACGTGGTGGAGCGGCTGGGGGAGCTGAGCGGCACCGCCAGGAGGCTCGTGGAGCTTCACCGAACGGGCCGGTGAGCCACCTTCTGGATCGAGGAGTAGATGCCGTACGTGAGGTCCACCACGCCCACGGCGGCTATCACCTCTTCCCCATCCTTGACCGGGGCGACGACGACCGGCACGCCCTCGTACGGTCCAGAGTCCGGCACCTTACGAACCACTTCCCCCCGCTCCAGCACCTCCTCGAGCACCGGACCGGTGTACGCGTCGTCCACCACCTCTCCGTCCTCGATCCGGACCCCGGGCTTCTCCCGGGACCTCATGGTCACGGGGAGCCGGTTCACCAGCTCGTGGATGGTCATGGCCAGGGGAATCAGGTCCTCGGCGGACGCGTCCGGGGACAGCCGGATGCCCGCCACGATCCACCACCCTGAACTCAGAAGGTCAGGTACCGTGATATCTCCTTCTGGGGTGGGCGCCGTTGAAGCCTCGGTGTCACGAGTGCCCGGAACCCGGGGAGCGCTGCTCGGAGTGCGACCTGGGCAGGGAGGAGACGGAGGAGGCGCGTCGGGAGTACGAGCGGAGCGAGCTCTTCCGGCGCTCCTCGGAGGTGGAGGTGGACGGGTACATGGAGTGGACGCGGGTGGAGGAGATCGCGGAGCTGTGCCGGCGAATGGGTTGGAAGCGGGTGGGAGTGGCGTTCTGCGTGGGTCTGTGGGAGGAGGCCCGCTCGCTCTGCCGGTTCCTGGAGGGGCGGGGGCTGGAGGTGCGTTCCGTCTGCTGCAAGGTGGGCGGGGTGCCGAAGAAGGAGTTCGACCTGCCGGAGCTGGAGCCGGGGGACGTGATCTGCAACCCGATCGCGCAGGCTCGGATCCTGAACCGGGTGGGGACGGACCTGAACGTGCTGGTGGGGCTGTGCGTGGGGCACGACACGCTGTTCATCCGGGAGTCGGAGGCGCCGGTGACGGTGGCGGTGGTGAAGGATCGGAGGCTGGGTCACTGCCCGGCGCTGGCGCTAACGAACCGGTACTACCGGCGCCGGCTGGGGCTGGACTAGGCGAGCCCCAGCTTCTCCAGGACCGGTGTGCAGTCGATCTGGTGCGTGTGCAGGGCGAGCTCGTCCGGGTCCATGCCGAAGGCCAGGCCGGCCAGCTGGCAGTAGTGGAACACCGGTAGCTCCTCCGGCGGCAGCTTCTCGAAGTGCTCCTTCATCTCCACCTGGCCCCGGTCGAACTGCAGGTGGCAGAACGGGCACACGTTGGTCGTGCAGTCGGCCCCGGCCTCGAGCATGTTGATGACCTTCTCGCGGGTGAAGTGCAGGGAGACCTTGAGTTCTCGGGACCGCACGCCGCCGCCCGCGCCGCAGCACATGAGCTTGTCCTTGTAGTCCACGGACTCGGCGCCCAGCGCCTCCACCAGCTCGTCCAGGGTGCGCGGGTTCTCGACGGACCCTGGGAATCCGGTCACGTCCGAAGGCTTGAGCAGGTGGCACCCGTAGTGAACCGCGACCTTCAGCGGCTCCCCATCCTCCTTCTCCAGGGGTCGTTCAACCTCGCTTCGGATCTTCTTCACGCCCACCTCCTCGTACAGGAACGTGTTCACGTGGTACACCTCGACCGTGCCTCGGTACTCCCGGTCGATCTCGGCGAGCTTCTCGTTCACGAAGTCGCGGAGCTCGTCGTTCTCCTTGATCAGGTGATTCGCCTCGTTCAGGGAGCCGAAGCAGCCGTTGCAAACGGTGAGGATGTCGTACCCCTTCTCCTCCGCGATCGCGAGGTTCCGGGCGGCGATCGTCACCCAGGTCTTGAGATCGAAGGAGCCGAAGACTCCGGGCGCCGGGCAGCACGAGGCGCCCTCCATGTCCACCAGCTCGTAACCCAGCCGCTCGAAGACCAGCCGCGTCGCCTTCTCGATGCCCGGGTACCGGTTCGGCATGATGCAGCCCAGGAAGAAGCAGAGCTTCTCCGCCAAGGACCGATCCCCCGGGCCTAATCCTTCAGCTCACCCTTCTCCCAATCGTACCCGATCAGCTCGTCGAACCCGGTGAGCTTGACCAGCTCCTGCACCTCCTCCAGCGCCTCCTCGTAGCGGTGCGTGGTGGGCGGGATCTCGTCCAGCCCGATCTCCTTCCGGGTCTCCCGGATCTCATCGTTGATGGGGACCGCGTGCCCCGTCTTGATCACGAACATCGCGACCATCCGGTGCGCCTTGGCCATGTACCCCTGCTCGGCGGCGTAGTTGCGCATCGCCTTGATCGCGTCCACGATGCTGACGCCGCGCGGGCAGCGCTCGTAGCACGTGTAGCACGTGGTGCACATCCACAGGTCATCGCTCTTCACGACCTCCTCGATCCACCCCATCTGCAGCTGCCGCATGAGCCGGCGCGTGCGGTACGCCGTGCGCCGACCGCTCGGGCACGAGCCCGTGCACGTACCGCACTGGTAACAGGCCTGGACCGAAAGCACCTCCTCCCGCTCGAAGACCGGCTCCACCTTCTCCGCCAGCTTCTCCAGGAAGTCGGTGTCCAACTCCTCGCACCGGATCACCCGATCGCGGGGCTCCACCAAGCTCCGCGTCCCCCTCTCGTCACCCGGACGGGAACATTTTTACGATGCAGACGGCGGACCGCGTGTAGCTAACCTCAACGTCAACCCAAGGGGCAACGGACTGTGAATATTGACGTTGACGTGTCCATCAGGGTCAACGGCGTCCTGCTGACGCCCGAGGAGCTCGAGCTCCTGGTTAAGCTCTCCGAGATGGGCTCCATGTCCAAGGTGGCGGAGGAGGTCGGGGTCACCCGGTCCGCGGTGCACAAGCGGATCCGCAGCCTCGAGGAGCGCCTCGGGTACCGCCTCGTCGAATCCAGCCCGCTCGGCTCCCACCTCACCGAGCACGGCCGGAAGATCGTCATCAAGTACCTCAACGCCAAGCACCAGCTCTCCAGCCCCGAGGTCACGGTGGCCTGCTCCGAGACCGTGGTGGAGGAGGTCCTCTCCGCCCTGGGCGACGGCGGGGACCGCATCAACGTCCTCGTTCCACCGCACGAGAAGATGGACCGAATCGAGGCGGACGTGATCGTCCCCGACGACCCCGTCGTCGCCTTCGACCGGTCGGAGGAGGCCGACAGCGACCCCGTCGTCGTCCGAAGGACGCGACTCGTCCGAGTCGGCGACGGGGATCGGTTCGTTCAGGTGCCCGGGAGCGCGCAGCGGCTTTACCTGGCCGAGCGGGGGAGCGCACC
>JBDOKE010000170.1:0-3796 GCA_039833815.1 Methanobacteriota archaeon
AAGACGGTGCTGACGGGTCAGGACATCGAGTCCGTTGAGTCCTACCGGATTCAACGCGTCGAGGGCGGGTACGAGTGGGAGGTTCCCTTCCGGCTGACCCCGGAGGGAGCGAGGAAGTTCGCCGAGGTGGCCAGGCGGGCGCCCGGACAGCCGATCGACATGTACCTTGACAATAAAAAGGTCTCCAGCCCGCGAATCTCCCAGGAGCTGGCCGAGGCGGCCGCCTCCGGCCACGTGGAGCGGGAGATCGAGATCCAAGGCGGCGCGCCCACCCGCGAGCAGGCCGAGCGGGAGGCCAGGGAGATCATGGCGGTGCTCCGCTCCGGACAGCTGCCGGCGAAGCTCATCCCGGAGGGCGTGTACTCGGTGTCCGCCACCCTGGGCCAGAACTTCCTGAGGATGGCCCTGATCGCCGGGGCGGTCGCGTTCGTCGCGGTGTCCCTCATCATCGCGCTGCGCTACCGGGAGCCCCGCGTCGTGGGCCCGATCCTGTTCACGGGCTCCTCCGAGGTGGCCTTCCTCCTAGGCGTGGCCTCGCTCACCGGGTACACCATCGACCTCCCGGCGCTCGCCGGAATCATCCTCTCGATCGGTAGCGGCGTCGACGACCTTATCGTGATCACCGACGAGGTGGTCCGCGGAGGCCACCGGGGGAGAAAGGACGAGGAGATCCCGCTGAGGCAGCGGATCAAGCGGGCGTTCAGCGTCGTCCTAGCCTCGTTCGCGACGCTGGCGGCGGCCATGACCGCGCTGTTCTTCGCCGGCATGGGACTCCTGAAGGGCTTCGCCATCATGACGGTGCTGGGCGCCCTGTACGGCGTCTCGATTACCCGGCCCGTGTACGCGGACCTGCTCCGATCGCTCCTGCACGGAGAGGAGTAGCGGGGGGTGCTACCACACGGACCCGATCTCGGACCTGATCACGGTGGGCCGGATCCTGGGGCTGGTAACCAAGGTCGCCTCCCTCCTTCCCCTGCTCCCCATCCCGGTCGCCCTGATCTACCGGGAGTTCTCCTGCGTGACCCCCTTTCTGCTCACGTTCGTCGCGATGCTCGCCGCCGGCCTCCTCCTGGAGCGCATCCCGGGCGACGGGAACCTCGTGAGGCCCCGGCACGCGATGGTCTCCGTACCCCTCCTGTGGCTCCTGATCCCGCTGTTCACCGCCATCCCCTTCCACCTGTGCGAGGGGATGCCCTGGCTCGACGCTTACTTTGAGAGCATGTCCGGATGGACCACGACCGGACTCACGGTCCTCCCGGACGTCGACCGCGCCCACCGCTCGATCCTCTTCTGGCGGAGCCTGGAGCAGTGGGTGGGCGGCCTGGGCCTCGTCGTCACGATCATCAGCATCTTCCGGTTCGAGACCCCGAGCCTGCTGTACGTGGCGGAGGCTCGGGAGGAGCGAATCCGCCCCAACGTCGTCAACACGGCCAAGGAGATGTGGAAGATCTACGCGGCGTTCACGGCGGTCGGCACCCTGATCCTCTGGCTCCTGGGCATGAGCCCATTCGACGCGCTCAACCACGCGATGACGGCGCTGGCCACCGGCGGATTCTCCACCCACTCGGACAGCATCGCCGCCTACCGCTCGCCCGCGATCGAGCTCGTCACCTCGATCCTCATGGTGCTCGGCGCCACGAGCTTCGTGACCCACCACCGGGCGTTCAAGACCCTGCGCGTGCACCCGGGAGACGGGCTCCGCCGGCTGCTCAACGCCCTCCGGCACTACTCCCGGGACCTCCAGTTCCTCACGCTGATCACCCTGGTGCTGCTCACGACCGCGTACATGTGCCTTCACTCGCGGCTACCGCCGCTGGAGTCCCTCCGACTCTACGGATACCAGGCCGTCTCGGCGATCACCTGCTGCGGATTCTCGAACGCGAACGTGCCGGACTTCCCGGACCACGCCAAGGCCGCCCTCATCATGCTGATGGTCGTCGGGGGCTCCACCGCGTCGACCGCGGGGGCCGTCAAGATCCTCCGGTTCCTAATCATCGGAGAGGCCATTCGGGTCGCGATCGCCCGACGTACGCGCCCCCTCCGCGGCGTCATCGTCCCCAAGCTACAGAACCGAACGCTCTCCGAGGACGAGATCATCGACGCGTTCGCGATCGCCGGCTCCTACCTCTTCTTCGTCGTCCTGGGGGCGCTCCTCCTCGCCGGGTGCTACGGGTACCAACCCGTGGACGCGTTCTTCGAGATCGCCTCCGCTCAGGGCGGGGTCGGGCTCTCCGCCGGGATCACGAGCCCCGACGCCCCGGCCGGCGTGAAGGCGCTGCTCATCTTCCACATGTGGCTGGGCCGGCTGGAGGTCCTACCGTGCCTGGCGACCCTGTACTGGTCCTTCACGCTCCTCAGGAGGATGGCCCCGGGGGTGGGGGCGCTTGCACATCGTCATCGTGGGAGGTGGGCGGGTGGGCCGGATTCTGGCTGAGATGTTGATCGCTCACGGTCACGACGTGGTTATAATAGAAAAGGATAAAAAGCGGGCCCAGGAGCTCGCCCAGTCCGAGCTGGACGTGCTGGTCGTGCAGGGCGACGCCACCGACCTCGACGTGCTGCAGGACGCGGAGATCGAGTCGGCCGACGTCGTCGCCGCGGTCACCGACAAGGACGAGGTGAACCTGGCCGTCTCCCTGATCGCGAAGGAGGAGTTCGGCGTCGACCGCGTCGTCTCACGCGTCACCGACGATCGGTTCGTCGACATCTTCCGCCGGCTGGGCGTCGACGCCGTGGTGAACCCGGACCGGAGCGCCGCCCAGCTGATCGAGAAGGCGATCACCCGACCCTACCTCGTTGACATGATCACGTTCGGCCGCGGCGAGGCCGAGCTGCTGGAGTTCGAGGTCACCGAAGGGGCCAAGGTCTCGGGCAAGCGGGTCTCCGACCTCCCGAACGACTGCGTGATCGTCGCGCTCTACCGGGATGGAGAGCTCATCCTGCCCCGCGGCGACACGGAAATAAATCCCGGGGACCGGGTCCTCGTGCTCGCGCTCCGGGACAAGCTGAAGAAGGTGGAAAGGCTGTTTAGGAGCGGCGAGTAGATCGGGCGGGAGGGCCCATGACCACGGTGGCGGAGGCGCTGGATCGGATTCGGTCGGCCGAGTCCGAGGCCAAGGAGCGGGTGGAGAAGGCCCGGGAGGAGGCCGAGCGCATCGTTGAGGAGGCGGAGAAGAAGGCGGAGAAGATGATCCGCGAGGCGGAGGAGGAGGCGCGAAAGGAGGCGGAGAAGATCCGGCAACGGGCCGAGAAGGAGGCCAAGGATCGGGCCCGGAGGATCCGGGAGGAGGGAGAGCGGGAGGCAAAGGAGCTGAAGGAGCGGGCGAAGGAGCGGATGGACGAGGCCGTGGACGCCGTCGTCAGGCTGGTTCTGGGGGAGGAGTAGCGTGGCGATCCGGGAGATGGAGGAGGTCTTCATCTTCTGCCTGAAGGAGGAGGCCGTCGACGTCCTCAAGCGCGTTCAGGTGGAGGGCTGCCTGCACATCGAGAACTTCTGGGAGGTGCACGGGGTAGAGCGGTTCTACGGCGTTGAGCGCCCGGAGGTACCGGAGGAGCTGATCAAGGTCACGGACGTGCTGGCCGGGCTCACTCGCCTGCGCGACGCGCTCCGGGAGATCCACGAGGAGCTCTCCGAGGAGGGTGTCAAGGAGGCCCTCGCCTCGTTTTTCCGGGCCGAGGAGCCGGAGAAGGTCGAGTTCGAGCTTCAACCCACCTCGAAGGTGATCGAGTCCGCGGAGCGGTTCCTGAACCGGCTGGAGGATGAGGTCGGGGAGCGGCTGGAACGGATCGACGAGCT
>JBDOKE010000171.1:0-2989 GCA_039833815.1 Methanobacteriota archaeon
GGGTCGAATCAGGGGCCCCCAGCCCCACCATCCATTGACGCCGAGGGGGGCGGCCCGGCGGCGCCCGCGCCCGGGGGCTCGGCGCCAGCCGGGGGCTCGTCCTGGGGGTACCGGCTCACGAGCCCGCTGTACTCGGTGGCGTGGGCGACGTCGGAGGTCCCGTGGTTCCCGGTGGGGCTCCTGGCGGCTGCGCTGCTCGGGTACTACGTGGGCAGCAGGAAGGGTCCCTCACCCTGGGAAGAATGAGTGGAGGAGGGAAGCGACTAGGGGATGGGGATCTCCGTGATGGCCTCGCCGACGCGCTTCAGCGCGTTGGGCTCCAGCCCGACGATCAGGCACTCCCTGGGCACCTCCGCGTAGGTTCGCGAGCCGTTGCACCCGAGCGTGACGTTGATTCCACCGCGCTTAATGATCCCGCCGACCGTGTCCCCGCACAGTGACTGGATGCCGGAGAAGTCGGCCTGGACCCGACCGCCCTCGTGGTACAGGTACGCCTGCACGATGTGCATCGCCTCCTTGGGCGGGCAGATGATCAGCACGGAGTCGGGCACCACGTCCGCCTCCGTGGCCCGCTCGTAGGTGACGGCCTCGTACACGCCCTCCCCGTCGTACGCCTTCGGCACCCGCTCCACCGTCCGCTTGGAGGCGGACAGGGTCGCGTGCTGGCCCAGCTGCTCGTGGTAGAACCGGCCGTCCCGCACGGGCGCCGGGATGTCGACCAGGCCGATGGCCGAGGCTCCTCCCTTGCACAGCTGCTCGCTCGAGGTCGCGTACACCTTGTCCAGGTCGCCCCGGGCCACCCTCATGACGAACTCGCAGTGACGCAGCTCCTCGTCGGCGCGCTCGTACCCGTCCGGCACGTCATCCTCGGACAGGTACAGTCGGACCGCCACCGGGTTAAGCTCAAGGTCGAGCGTCTCCACGATGGTGCTCGCGGCCTCCCGAACGTCCTCCTTCGTGACGGACAACGCGAGTGCCCCCGACTGTTCGTTGTCCGCGAACTACCGCGGGTTTCAGGTACTTTAGGGTTTCGATCGCCGGGGGGTCGACCGTGCGCCGGGACACCCTTTTCGTGGAGTTGGCAGAGGGCGAGGCGGAGCTCACGCCCGAGAAGATCCTCTCCTGCGTGTTCGGAGTCTCGGAGTTCGAGGCCCGCGTGTACTTCAAGCTGCTCGAGCACCGGGACGAGGCGCCCTTCACGGTGGAGGAGGTGGGCGAGCTGATCGGCCGGAGCCGCAGCACCGCGCAGAAAATCCTGAAGTCACTGCTCAGCGTGGGCCTGGTATACCGGCGGGAAGAGTCGCTGCCGGGCGGGGGCCGGCGCTACCTGTACGAGCCAACCCCGTGGGATCGCGTCGTTGAGCTGGGGTTAAGGAGCCTGGAGCACGTGTACCGGGAAGTTAAAAAATGGTTTGAAAGCTACCGGCCGGACGAGGGGGAGTGACGGATGCCGGAGCGGCGCCCGTTCAAGGCCGAGAAGGTGGAGACCCGGGACGGTGAGGTGCTGCTGCGGTGCCCCCGGTGCGGCGCGCTGTTCCGGGATCAGAAGTCGTACTCCCGGCACGTCAACAAGTCGCACCTGCACAAGCGGAACCGACCCAAGCGGATCCTGAAAAAGATGAAAAAGCGCAACGACCCGCTGGTCGCGGAGAACCGGTGATGGGGAGCAGGCTGAGCGCCGAGGCCCCCGGCCGGTGAGGAGAGAACCCGGAGCCGACCCTACACCTCCAGCTCACCGCGCCGCCACAGCTCGATGACCCGCCGCACGATCTTCACCGTACTGTCCAGGGGACACTCCTCGTACCTACGGATCCGCACCACCTCGCACTCCACCCCAGCCCGCTCCGCCCACCGCCGCACGTCCTCCTCCCCGATCTCCTGGTCCGGGCCCAGGACCACCACGTCCGGCCGCACCCGCTCCAGCGTAACCGAGAAATCGCTGGGATGACCCAGCACCGCCCTGTCCACCGGCTTCAGCGCCTCCACCATCCGCACCCGCTGCTCCTCCGGCACGATCGGCGTCCGCTTGAACCGCCGGACCGTCTCGTCCCGGGCCACCACCACAATCAGCTCCCCGTCCTCCCCCGCCAGCCGCTTAGCCTCCTCCAAGAAGGCCACGTGCCCCGGGTGCAGCAGATCGAACACGCCACCCGCGAGCACCCGCCTACCGGAGGAGGATGGGGTGTCGCGCTTGGCCAAGGTGTTCATACACCCGCCGAACAGCCTGATCCTTCACGACCTGGTCGAGCGGTTCGGGCACGAGCCCCTCTCCCTCCCCCGGGAGGTAGGTAAGAGAGTTCGGGACCCCGAGCTCGACTCCCCACCGATGAACGTGACCCAGGAGGACCCCAAGAAGGGGCTCAAGTACGCGGCCGTGGAGGTACCCTCCGGCGTCCGCGGCCGGCTCGCCCTCATCGGACCGCTGATCGAGCGGGCGGACGCGGCCATCCTCGTCCGGGACGTGGAGGACCTCTCCTTCGGCTGCCTCGGCTGCGACCGGACGAACCAGTTCGTGTTCTACCTAGCCCGACGCCGCCGGATCCCCACGCTGGAGCTCGAGTACCCGAGGACCGAGGAGGAGGCCCGGGCCTTCGTGCGAGAGATCAAGGAGTTCCTCGAGTCGCTGGAGGGGTGACCGGATGCCCGTCCAGATCGCCCAGCTCTCCTGCGGCACCGAGTACAGCGGGGTCCAGCCCGAGATCGAGCGCGCGGCCCGGCGCGTGGGCGCCGAGATCGTCTTCCCAGAGGTGGACCTGGACCTGATCGACGAGGCGTGCGAGGAGATCGGGTACCGACCCAGGAGCGCGAACCTGCGCGTCCTCCTCGCCCGAGCCTACGCGCTCGCGGAGGGCTACGCCGAGGCGGACGCGGTCCTCATCCTCACCTGCTTCCGCTGCGCCGAGGGCGCCCTCGTCCGCAGCGAGGCCCGCCGATACCTCCAGGAAAACACCGACCTCCCCGTCGTCACCTACTCCTTCACCGAGGACCT
>JBDOKE010000172.1:0-2011 GCA_039833815.1 Methanobacteriota archaeon
GGGAGGAGCGCGCGCTGGTGCTGCCGCTGAGGGGCTGCGTGAACCCGTTCGAGTGGGTGGAGCGGCGCCGGGACGACCGGTAGTGTCCACCGCGCATCAACGGCACCACGACCCCCTTTGCCTTTTATCGGGCGATACGTCGGGCACCGCGGGGAGCGGACGGGTTGGTCAGGATCAAGGTGTACGAGGACCGCTGCCACGGCTGCGGCAACTGCGTCGTCGCCTGCCCCGTCAACGCCCGGAACTCCCCCAACGCGTGGGGCGGCAAGGGGCCCGAGGAGGACGAGGTCGTGCTCAAGGTCGTGAACGGCGTGGTCCGGGTCGTCGAGGAGGACCTGTGCGAGGCCTGCCTCACCTGCGAGCTCGCCTGCCCCGTCGACGCCATCGAGGTCCGGCCCTAGCGGGGTGGGCCGCTTGGCCGAGTTCCTCCTTCTCACGGGCCGCACCATCTGGCAGGGCGAGGCGATCGAGACCGCGAAGGACGAGGACATCTACCCGAAGGCCGTGGCCGTCTGCTACTTCCACCCGGCCGACATGGAGGAGCTCGGCATCGAGGAGGGGGACCCCGTCCGGGTCAGGTCCGAGCACGGGGAGATCGTGGTCGAGGCGCGCGCGGCCGACGTTGACGTGCCCGCCCGCGGTCAGGTGTTCATCCCCATGGGTCCCTGGGCCAACCGCGTCGTCGACCCCGACACCGCCAGCACCGGCATGCCCGGCTTCAAGGGCGTCAAGGTCGAGATCGAGCCCACGGACAGGGAGCCGATCAAGGACATGTCCGAGCTGATGCGCAAGGAGTATCTCCAAGGGGACTAACGCTCACCCGACACGTCCGAACCCTTTTCACAGCGGAAAGGGGGTGAGAACCGGTGAGCCGAGAGGTGGTCAAGGACGTCGTGTGCCCCTTCTGCGGCACGCTGTGCGACGACCTGGAGGTGGTCGTGGAGGACGGTAAGATCGTGGAGGTACGTCACGCGTGCAGGATCGGCGCCGCCAAGATCCTCAACGCGCAGAAGGACCGCATCACGACCCCCATGATCCGCGAGAACGGAGAGTGGAAGAAGGTCGACTACGAGGACGCCGCCGAGGAGACCGCCCGCATCCTCACCGAGTCCAAGCTGCCCGTGCTCTACGGCTGGTCCTCCACCCTCGTCGAGGCGCAGGAGAAGGGCATCGAGCTCGCGGAGAAGGTGGGCGCGGTGATCGACAACACCGCCTCCGTTTGACACGGACCGTCCGTCCTGGGACTGCAGGACGTCGGCGTGCCCAGCTGCACGCTGGGCGAGATCAAGAACCGGGCGGACGTGATCCTCTACTGGGGCTGTAACCCAATGCACGCCCACCCACGGCACATGAGCCGATACACCACGTTCACGCGCGGGTACTTCCGACCCAAGGGCCGGCAGGACCGCACCGTGATCGTCGTGGACCCGCGCCGCACCGCGAGCGCGCGCGTCGCCGACTACTACGTGCGCGTGAAGCCCCACCAGGACTACGAGCTCATCAGCGCACTCCGGGCCGCCATCCACGGGATCGAGATCGAGCGCGAGGAGGTCGCCGGCGTCCCCGTCGAGCGCGTCTACGAGCTCGCGGAGATCCTCAAGAACGCCAGCTTCGGCGTCCTGTTCTGGGGCATGGGTCTCACCATGTCCCGCGGTCGGCACCGGAACATCGACAACGCCATCTGCCTCATCCGCGACCTCAACGAGCACACCAAGTGGGTCCTAATGATGATGCGCGGGCACTACAACGTGACCGGGTTCAACGAGGTCCTCTCCTGGACCACCGGCTACCCGTACGCCGTGGACTTCACCCGCGGGTACCCACGGTACAACCCCGGCGAGACCAGCACCGTCGACCTCCTCACCCGCGGCGAGACCGACGCCATGATGGCCATCGCCGGCGACCCGGGCGCCCACTTCCCGCAGAAGGCGGTCGAGCGCATGGCCGAGATCCCGCTGATCTGCGTGGACCCCGAGTGGACGCCCACGGCCGAGCTCGCGGACGTCTACGT
>JBDOKE010000173.1:0-1965 GCA_039833815.1 Methanobacteriota archaeon
AAGCTCCCGGGTGATTACAATGGTACGGCTGGGCCCGTGGGGGTGCCCGGGCCCGTGACCTGGGAGGGCGTGCCCGTTCCCCAAGACCCCGTTGAACGCATCCGCGTCCTGCGCGTGCTCCGAGAGGTTTACCGCCGCGAGGTCAAGCCGGAGTTGAAGGAGACGTACCGTAGGATTGGCGGGAGGACGTACGGCCCGTACTACGTGGCCTACCTCAAGCGCGTGCGCAGTAAGGGATTCGACATGCCTCGACTCTTCTACCTAGGCAAGGAGAACGAGAGCGTGGGCTTCGTGCGCTGGCTCGAGGAGCGGTCCAAGGAGTTCGTGCTGCGGCTGGCTCGATTGGCAGTTCGGCACCTTCGGGCCGCCCTGGAGCGGTTGGTCGAGGAGGCGTCGGGTGGGGATGTTAGTCACAAGCGCGTGGTTCGCGTGCTCGCGCTCGCGTTCGAGCTGCGACCCGCTCGGTCCGCAAAGCTTCGGAAACTGTTGAAGCGGGCGCCGGGGTTCGCTCGATCCGTGCTCGGGCCGTGGCCCGCCTGGTTCGCGGATCGGGTGCTTCGCCGGCTCCTCCTGCATCGCACCCGGGATGGTGAGTGGGTCCCGGACGTGCTCTGGGAGCTGGAGCGGTGGCGGTTGAAGGGCGGTGGGTGAGGGACCGGCCCTCGGTGCCGGGGAAGTCGATCGGTATTTATGGTGTCATGAGTCTCCGGATTGATGGGGGCGGGGATGAGGGGCCGCGCGGCCGGCGCCGTGCTCCCGCTCCTGGTGCTGGTCGCGGCCGCGGTGGTCTCTCCGGCCCTAGGTGTCACCGTGCTTGTGCCCGAGGTTGTGAGTCGGGCCGTTACGCTGGAGAGGGAGGGGCTGGGTAGGGCGGTTCCGGTGGCTACGGTTGGGGTCGTTGAGCGGCTGGACGCGCTTCAGGGTGGGCCCGCCGACCACGCGTTCGTGCTCGCCCCGGGTGCGTGCGAGCTCGTCCTCCTGTCCGGGCCGTTTCCGGGGGGCGGGTTCCGCGCGGTGGTCACTCCGGAGGAGGCTCTCGTCGAGTACCGAACGCCGCGCGGGCTCGTTCGGCGTCGGGTGGCCTTCGATCCCGGGCACGTGTACCTCGTGCTCCGCTCGCGCGGTCTTCGCGCCGTGCCCGTCAAGCCCGTGCGTGGGGGTCGCGAGCTCCCTGTGCTCCTTGTTTACCGGGGTCGGTTGTACGAGCCCGTCACGTACTTCCCCTCTCCCGACCTGGGGGGCCTCGCCCAGCGGGTGACCACGCTCGCCCCGGTCGTCGACCTCGCGGGCGATTGGGACCTGCTCGTTCGGGTGGAGGTGGAGGGGGAGACCGTCGCCTTCGACCTGGTGAGCGCGGATGGGTCGGGCGCGTACCGGGTTGTCTGCGACCTGCGCACGGGCGCCACCCGGCGCGGGTCCTTGCCGTCGGGGGAGGTCCGGAGGCTGCTTGACCTCGCCCGTGAGGATCTCGCCAGGCTCTCCGGGCTAAGGTCCGGTAGGCTGAGGGACGAGTGGGGCCTCTGGCTCGTCGTCTACGACGCCACCGAGGGCAGGGTCCTGCTGGAGGTTGCGCACCCCGCCCCCGGGTTCCTCCGACGGTGCGGTCCCCGGCTGGCCGAGCTCGTGGAGCTGCTGCGGGAGTGCGGCGAGCGGGCGTTTCTCCGGTGGGAGTGCCTTCAGCTCTCCACCCGGGCCCAGGGGCTGGGGGATCTCCTCGAGAGGTCGGGGCTCGCGGGCACGAGGGCGGTCCGGTGCCTTCTGCACCCGTGGCTCGTTCTGGGCCCGTACCTCCTTCACTCCCTGGGGATCCTGACGCTGGCGGTCCCGACGCTCGCCTTCTTCAAGGGTGAGGCTCGCGCCTGGTCGGGTGGCGAGGGCCTCAAGGTCCTCGTCCTCCCCGAGTTCATGGAACTTGCCGAGACGCTCCCCTCCGAGTTGAAGGTCCTAAAGTGGGTCATCCTAGCG
>JBDOKE010000174.1:0-8206 GCA_039833815.1 Methanobacteriota archaeon
AGTGGACCGGGCCAGGGAGCGACCCGCTGTAACCGTCTCGCAGCTCCGGGGTGCCGTGGACCCGGACGAGGTGCTCGGGGAGGTCCTGGATGAGCTCCTCTTCGAGGTCCGAGAGCGTTAGCGTGGGTGAGGTGCTGGAGGCGCTCGACGAGCTCGCCCCCTTCGATCGGGCCGTGGAGGGGGACGAGGTGGGACTCGTCGCCGGGTCCGAGTCGCACGAGGTGAGCCGCGTCCTCGTTTGCCTTGACCTCACCCCGGACCTCGCCTCGCAGGTGTCGGAGGGCACCCTGGTCGTATCCCATCATCCGGTACCGGAGCCGCTCCGGGACGCCGGTTTCCCGATCATCGTCGCCCACTCCAACTGGGACGCCGCCCGAGGGGCCCCCGCGCTGGCCGAGTCCCTCGGTCTGGAGGACGTCGAGCGACCCCACGATCTTGCCGCCTTGGGCTCGTTCGACGGTACCCTGCCCGAGCTGCTGGATCGGGTCGCTGAGCTCGATCCACCCGAGCTGCGCGTGGTCGAGACGACGGTCGACGCGTCCCGGGTCCTCGTCGTCCCGGGCTTCGGCCTGTCCCGACCCGACTTCGTGGAGCTGGCGGCCGAGGTCGGGGCCCGCGTGGTCGTGTCCGGGGACCTGACCCACCACGTCGCGCTCCGGGCCCGGCTTCTGAACGTCAGCTGCGTGGACGCCACCCACGCCGCCACCGAGCTGCCCGGGCTCCGGGAGCTGCGGAGGGAGCTGGACGAGCGGCTCCCGGTCGACGTCGAGCTGGTCGATCCGCGCTGCCCCTGGGGGAGCGGGGCGATTGAGGTTCAAGCGGGCCCTTCGGGAGGTGCGGACCGACCGTCATCGGGCCGATGAGGAGGCGATCGTGCGGCTGCTCTCCGCGAAGGGCCCGCGCATCCACGACCTGTTCCGCGTCGCCTTCGAGGAGCGGCTGCGGTACCGCGGGGAGCGGGTCCTGCTGACGTCCACGATCCACGTGACGAACGAGTGCCGGATCCGCCCCAGGTGCGCGTTCTGCGGGTTCGCGGCCGGCGCGTCCCCGAAGGGGTACCACCGCCCGTTCACCAGGTCCTACGAGGAGGTGGCCGAGGCCGCCCGGGTGATCGAGGAGGCCGGCATCCCGCGCGTGAGCTGCTCGGGCGCGTACCGGGGCGACGGTGGCCGGCTCGCCGTCATGGCCGCGAGGGCGGTGAAGGAGCACACCAACCTGCTCGTCCTGATCAACTTCGGTCACGACCTGTCCCGCGAAACGCTCCGAGAGCTCCGGGACCTCGGTGTGGAAACCGTCTGTTGCAACCTAGAAACCATCAACCGGAGGCTGTTCGAGCGGCTGAAGCCCGGGGACGATCTCGACGCCCGGGTCCGGACCTGCGAGCTCGTGTGCGAGCACGGGATCGGCCTCTCGAGCGGGCTCCTGGTCGGCGTCGGCGAGTCGCGGAGGGACCGGGCCCGGCACCTGCGGTTCCTGGCCCGGTTCGAGACGCTCACGGAGATCCCGATCATGGGGTTCCACCCGTACCCCGGGACCCCGATGGAGGACCACCCACGGTGCCCGCTCCTGGAGCAGGCCCGGGTGATGGCGGTGGCCCGGCTGATGTACCCGGGCCTGATGATCACGGCCCCGACCCCGACGATCGGTCCCGAGGAGGTGCAGGTGGCCCTGATGGCCGGGGCGGACAACCTGGCGACGGTCATCCCGGACGATCACCCGCACGAGGTTAAGGGCGTGGGGAGCCCGCGCACGGGTAACCTCGACCGCGTGATCGAGCTCACCGAGGACTTCGGGCTCAAGCCCGTACTGAACGCGGACGAGGGTAGGCGGGTTTGCTCGACCTACTTCGGGAGGCGTGCGCGTCCCTCGACGCAGCCCTCGAGCTGAAGCGCCGGGCGTACGAGGGAGGGCTCGACGTGGACGGGCTGGTGTCGGACCTGCTGGAGCTCTCGGACCGCGAGCTGGAGGCGCTGGGAGACAACCTTCGCACCTTCCCCATGGGCTGCGACCTGATCGGGCTCGCCGTGGGACCGTGCGCGTCCGACCAACCGCCGGAAATCATCCTGGCGAACGCGGAGCTGAC
This sequence comes from Methanobacteriota archaeon, assembly GCA_039833815.1. Classification (GTDB taxonomy): domain Archaea; phylum JAADCQ01; class Methanopyri; order Methanopyrales; family Methanopyraceae; genus Methanopyrus. The sequence continues at coordinate 2,084 of JBDOKE010000174.1, forward strand.
GGACCGTATGGGACTGCACCTGCACGTGTGCGCCTACGCGGTGGCCGACGCCGCCGAGCGCGCCGGAATGCGTCCCATCGAGCTCTTCCGCAGGCTCGTGGATCGCGTCCGCGTCCCCGTGGACGTGGATCACCTCGGGGCCCACGGGCCGATGAGGTTCCCCCAAGACGTCACCGAGTGCGAGGGTACCTGCTACCTTCAGGGGCCTCCCTGCGTGGAGTGCCCCCGAGGTCGCGCCCACCAACGGCTGACGGACCGGGAGCGTGAGCAGGACGAGGACCCGCTCGAGTGGCTCGAGATCGCCTCCTCCGTGTGCGTCAACGTGGCCGGGAAGGGCGGTCAGGGGGCCGAGGGACACGCGGCGCCGCTCGAGGAAATGCGGCGGGTGGTGCGCGCCGCCCGGGAGGCGGGCGCGGGCGTCGGCGCCATCCTGCACGTGGGTGATGGGGAGGACGATCTGGCGGACGGGCTCCGGGCGGCGGTGAAGGACCTCAAGGTCGACTACCTGGCGATCGAGGGGGGTCCGTTCAACCGGGCCGACGACCGGCTGACGGCCTTCCGACGGGCCGTGGTCGCCGCGCGGATCCTCGCCCCCGGTAAGGTGGTGGTCACGAATGGGTCCTACCGGGACGAGCTCATCGCCGGCCTGCGGGCTGGCCTGAACGGGGCCATCTCCGGGTTTCCAGGGAACCACCACGGATACATGGTGGGCTACGAGCCCGGAACCGCCCGCCGCGGTAGGTTCGGACTCCCACGGGTGTTCGCGCTCATGAGGAGGGTCCTCGGGGACCGATACGGCCAAACGAGCGTCCCGGCCGGTTGGGGCGAGCTCGACGGTATCGTGCGCGCCTCCCTGATGCTCGGAGAGGATCTGGTGTACCCGAACGACGTCGCCGGGATCCCCATCGGCGACGTGCACTGGGTCGCCGCCCTACGGTCCGGTCGAGCCCGAGAGCTCGAACCGAGGGTGAGAGGCGTGCGGGAGATCGCTCGCGAGATCGATGGTGACACGGTCGCCCTACTAGGGGGTCGGTTCCCAGCCTGGGGGCTCGCCAAGGCGCTGGACGAGGCCGGGGTCTCGGAGATCCTCATCAGCGACTCGGACGCGTGGGTGGAGCGGGTCACGGTACGGTTGCTCAACGAGGAGCTGGACGCGACCGTGCACGGGATGGGGGGCGACGACCGGAGGGCCGTGGAGGAGGCGGACGAGGCCCTGGTGACCGCGGTCCTGCCCCCGGTGGCCAGGAGAATCGCGGAGCGAACGGGGGCCCGACCGGCCTGTGAACCTCGGACGGCTCCTGCTGCGCGCCGTTAGGGAGTCGATCGAGGGTCGCCGGCGCGGTGATCGAAGGGGGGAGGTGCGAGCCGTCCGCGAGCGGCTTCGGACCGCCGAGCGCATCGTAATGGCCACCTCCAACCGGAAGAAGCTGGAGGCGGTCAACGAGGTCCTGCGTTCGTTCGGACTCCCGGAGGCGGAGATGCACGAGGTGCCCACCGAGATGGCGGACGCGACCCCGTGCCCCGCCCTCTTCAAGGCCCTGCTGGGCGTTCAGACCTCGGACGCCGACGTCGTGATCGCCCGGGGACGCCTCGGGGTTCCCGGGTCCGGGGCGATGACCGTCTTCGTGGACGATCGGTGCCGCATTCTGACGGCCGCCCTGTCGCCCCCGCACGTGCTGCACGGGATGTCCGTTCGCGAGGCCGTGCGGCGGGAGACCCGACGAGCGCTCGAGCGGCTTGGTCTGAGGAGCGGGCTCCGTAATGTTACTGAGTATCATAACACCTCGCAGGAGGAATAAGCAGCCAACTTGACCGTTTCGCCACCCACCGAAGGTGAGGGGGCACTTGTTCTCCATCCCCTCTCCCGGCGATCCCGACTCCACCGAGCGCCTGCTCGGCTGGTTCTCCGACGAGCCCGAGGTGACCCGAGTGTACATGGGCCTGCCGACCCTGGGCACCGGTCGGGCCACCGTCGTCCAGGTGGACGTGGACACGATCGAGCCCGTGGCCGAGACGTGCGAGTCGTACGACGTCGACCTGGAGATCGTGATGAACCCGCTCTGCACGGCGGAGGTCGTCTCGAACCGGGACGGGTTCTCCGGGTTCGAGCGCACGCTCTCCGAGCTCGACGACGCGGGCGTGGAGTACCTGGTGCTGTCGGACCCGCTCCTGATCCGCGCCGCCCTCGAGCGAGGGTTTCACGTGTCCGTCTCCTGCGTTTCGGGGGTGAACACGCCCAGGCGGGCCCGGTACTACGACGAGCTGGGCGTGGACGAGATCACCCTGGACACGAACGTGAACCGGCGTCTGGACGTGATCGAGGCCATCGTGGACGAGGTCTCCGCTCGGCTGCGGATCATCGTGAACGAGGGGTGCCTGCCCGACTGTCCGTACCGGCCGTACCACTTCTGCCTGTTCTCCCACGCGACCCGCTCCGAGGCGGGGGTCGTGGAGGACTCGTACTACGTCCGGTGCATCTCGGAGCGGTTGAACGACCCGACGCTGCTGGTGCAGCAGCCGTTCGTGCGCCCGGAGGACGTGGAGGAGTACCGAAGGCTGGGGGTGGATTCGTTCAAAATCGCGGGGCGCGCCAACTCGACCCGGTGGATCCGACGCGCGGTGAGGGCGTACCTGCGGCGCCGGTACGACGGAAACCTGCTCGACATCCTGGACTGTCCGACCACGCTGCGGCACCTGGTTCACCTGGACAACCGGGAGCTCGACGGGCTGCTGGAGCGGGCCGGCCGGTGTGACCAGCGGTGCTCGGAGTGCGGGTTCTGCCGGGAGCTGGCGGAGCGGGCCGTGAGCTACCGGGGCGGGATAACGGATGCCGGCCGGCCTGCAACCGTCAAGGCTGACTGAGGCCCGGAGGCGGGCCGAGTCGCGCCTGTCGAGCCTGCTGGGGAAGCCCGTGGGCGTGCTGCAGCTGACGGTGTTCGCGATGCCGTGCGGCTGCGTGGGGGTTTCGCTGGAGACCAGGAACCTGGTTCGGGAGGACGTGGAGGTGTTCGAGTCAAAGCTCCGGGAGCTGCTGTCGTCGCTCGCGCGTGGAATCCTGGGTAAGGAACCGAACGTGTACTACGCCCGGCTGGCACCGTCCAGGTACGACGTGGTCAGCGTGACGGGGCGGATCGCGTGCGACGAGTGCCGGGAGGAGCTGAAGGGAGCGGCCGACCTGCTCACGTTCTGAGTGACTGGCGCGGCTGTGCCCGGCCCAAAGGACGGGGCGGTCACGGTCGGCCGACGCGACCGGCCGCCTCCGCCCCGCCGGCTGCGTGTACCGGGCGGGTTCCGCCCGCCGTCATCGTTCTCCGGCGGGCCGCCGCGCCCGGCCGCTCGAGGGGTCGAGTCCGCTCATTTAAGCGCTTTCGGGAAGAACTCCCGCCGCGCCTCCTCCAGGCTGATCCCCTTCACCCTCGCGTACGCCTTTCTCAGCGTCTCGGCGCGGACCTCGTAGTGACCCTCCTCCCGGGCGATCTCGAGCGCCTCGCGCACGACGTCTTCCAGGAGCTCGGGGTGATCATCCTCCAGCCTTTTCAGGTACCGGAGCGCCAGCGGGCGGACCGTGTAATCGTCCGGGATCAGCCGCAGCGACCTCAGTCGCTCCTCCGGTCGATCGCTCATACCTCGGCGCCCTCCAGCGCTCTAGCGCACGGGCAGTTCCGCTCCTCCGGAATCCGATCGATCGCGGCCTCGATCAGTCGGACCACCCGGGGTCGTAGCCGCTCGACCAGCTCGAACACCTCATCAACCGTCCGTCGCCGCTCGTCCACCCCGGCCGCGTAGTTGGTGCAAATGCACACGGTCGCGTAGCACAGCTCGAGCTCCCGGGCGAGCACGACCTCCGGGAACCCGGTCATGCCCACGACGTCGCCGCCGAGCCGGGCGAACGCGCGGATCTCGGCCGGCGTCTCGAACCTCGGTCCCTCGGTGGCCACGTACACCGCTCCCTCCTTGAGCTCGATCCCAAGCTCCTCGGCCGCCCCCCGGAGCGCCCTCCGAAGCTCCGGGCAGTAGGGCTCGGTCACGTCCACGTGCACCACCTTGTCGTCGTAGAAGGTGGTGGGGCGGCTCTTCGTGAAGTCCAGGAAGTCAACCGGCAGGACCAGGTCCCCGGGCTCGTACTCGTCCGCGTTGATCACGCCCACCGAGTTGGTGGCCAGGATCCGCTCCACGCCCATCTCCCTGAGCGCCCAGACGATCGCCCGGTACTCGATTCGATGCGGTGGAAGCTCGTGGCCGCGCCCGTGTCGGTTGATGAAGTAGACCCGGCGGTCTCCCAGCCGGGTGATCTCCACCCGGACGCGGCCGTACGGGGTGTTGACGGTGCGGGTGCCCTCTGGGTGCCCGGGCCGGAACCCGGTGCCTCCGATCACGCCCACCCTCATGATCGATCCCGCTTCACCACCGGTTCTACCGCCGTCTTGAGGATCTCGAACGTCTCGTCCTCGTTCCACCCGTCGGTGTCGAGCACCAGGTCGTAGATGGTGAGGTCCGTGGGGTCGACACCGTAGATCTCCCGGTACCGCTTGAGCTCACTCCGTTCGCGCTCTCGGATCCGGCGCTTCGCCTCTTCCACCGGGATGCCCTCGCGGCGCGCGATGCGCTCCGCTCGGACGTCCAGGGGGGCCTTCAGCCAGATCTTGACGTCGGCCAGGTCCGGTCCCTGAACGTGCTCGAGCTCGCCGGCGGCGACGAACGCGGCGAGGCGTCCCTCCAGAACCACGTTCCCCTCCTCCGCGGCCTCGCGCTGCCTTCGGTCGATCTCCAGGTCGATTTCCGGGTCCTTCTCGGCGAGCCGGGAGAACTCCTCCAGGGTCATCCCTCGCTCCTTCGCCATCTCCCGGAAGATTCGGCCGGCGTACACGTGTTTGAGTCCGAAGTGCTCGGCGAGACGTCGGGCCATGGTGGTGGTGCCGGAGCCCGGCGGTCCACCGATGGTGATGACGACGCCGATCTGGAAGCACCCCTCCTACTCCTCTGACCCCTCCTCGGCCGGCTCCGGTGGCTCCTCACCGGGCAGCGGTGGCAGCCACGGCTGCTCGCGCTTCTGCCGCCAGAACTTGTACCGGACCTTGTCCTTGATCAGCTTCCGCATGCACTCCGGGCAGAGTACGCCACCGTAGGGTCGGTTGGGGCGCTTCTGGGTCTTTGGCGTCTTCCGGAAGTCGATGTTACGGCCTCGGATCACGCCGTTCAGCCGTCGGCCGCAGGCGCCGCACTTGGGCCAGTTCGGGATCTTCTTCTCGAAGTGGATCACGGTGCGTCCTCCGGGCGTCCGCTTGTATACCCGCCGGCGGGATCGGGATCGGTACCGGGGCTCGGGCACGATCACCCACCCCCGCGCACCCTGGACACCAGCAGCTCGGCTAAAGGCTTGAGGGGAAGGGAAACGACGGTCGCGCACAGGATGTACCAGCCCACGGGGCCGATCTCGCGCCCCACGAAGGGAACGTAGAAGGGGAGCTTAAGCGTCCAGTGCGCGAGCCGGTACTCGAGCGTGTAGATGATCACGATGATGGGCGGGAACGTGATCAGCATGGCCTTGAGGTTCTTCATCATGACCCTGGATTGGATCTCGAACGTCTCCTGCGCATGGTCTCGGATCCGCTCCTCCAGCTCGCGAACGCGCTCCAGGTCCCCCAGCATCTTGGCCTTCTCGAGCTCCCGCTGGTACTTCTTGACCTCGTTCACCTTCGACTGAATCCGCTCCAGCTCCTCCCGGCCGATGACGAGCTCGTACACCACGTCGATGAAGAAGATGACTATGGAGGCCGCGACGAGCATGCCCAGGGCCGGTCCGAAGTACCGGAGGAAGGGATCCACGAGTGGATAGAAGTGTCGGGCGAGGGCGCCCCAGTCCACGGTCACCACCCTACAGGGATCGGACGGACTCGACGAACTCCCTCACGGCCCGGTCGAGCTCTCCGTCGTGGTTCTCGACGATCTTCACCGTCGCTCCCGTCTTGGCCGCGTAGGCGAACGCGGCCATCCGGTTCACCTCCTGGTGCTCCTCGATCTCGTGCGCTCGGTCGTAGTCCCGCTGCCGCTCCTCCGCGTCCTTGATCCGTCGCATCATGATCTCGTCCGGGTCCGCCTCGATGAGCACGATCATGTCCGGGT
>JBDOKE010000175.1:0-3760 GCA_039833815.1 Methanobacteriota archaeon
ACGGACGGGCAGAAGGAGCTGTACGAGGCCCTGCTGGACGAGGAGAACGAGATCGTGGCCGCGTTCGGGCCGACGGGAACGGGTAAGACGCTCTTCTGCGCCGCGTACGGCGTGAAGGCGGTGATGGAGGGCGAGTACGATCGGTTCATCGTCACGCGGCCGCTCGTGGACGTGGCGACGAAGGAGGAGATGAGCTCCGCCGACGTGCCGGAGAAGTTCGAGGAGATGGTCGTCACGCCGGTGATGGACGTGCTCTCGCAGTTCACGGGGCGGAAGGAGCTCCGGCGGATGATCGAGGAGGAGAAGATCATGATCGTGGACACGCACTTCGTCCGGGGGCGCACGTTCGACGACGCCGTGATCCTGCTGGACGAGGTCCAGAACATGCTGCCGGAGAACGCGGGCGAGGTCCTGGCGCGGATGGGCCACAACTCGCGCCTGCTGATCACGGGCGATCCGGTCTTCCAGAAGGACATCGACGTGGAGCGGTGCGGCGCGACGGTCATGCGGGAGATCCTGGCCGAGGAGCCCAAGGCCGCGGTGATCGACCTGGGTACGCGGGACATCGTGCGGCCCGGCGCGGAGCGGGGCGTGCACCTGCAGCTGGAGATCCGCGTCCGCAACCGCGAGCTGAACGACGTGGAGCGGGAGATCATGGACGTCGTTCGCGTGGAGGCGCCGGACGCCGACGTGCTCACGGTCCTGTACGTGGAGCCCATCGCCGAGGATCTGGAGATCGACACGGAGAACGTGCCGCAGGCCGTGATCGTGACCAAGGAGGGGCACGTGGGTCGGGTGGTCGGCACGGGGGGCGAGCGGATCGAGAACATCGAGGCCGAGACGAACATGCGGATCGTCGTCACGCACCTGACGCTGGACTTCATCGATTTCATCGCGGACATTCACCCGGTTCCGTGGATCGGGGAGCGTATCGTCGACGTGGACATCGCGGGCCCGAACCTGAAGGTGTGGATCGACCGGCGGGACTTCGGCCCGTTCATGGGGCAGCGCGGTCGGTACGCCCGGTTCGTCGAGGAGGTGCTGCGGGAGCTCCTCGGCATGGGCCTGGAGGTCGAGCAGGCGTGAGCCGGTGCATGGTCGACGCTCACCTCCTCGCCACCAAGCCCCTCCGACCGCGCGAGCTGGAGGAGCGGCTGGAGCGGGCGCTCAGGGCGTCGGGGTTCAAGGTCGAGCGCGTGCTGGTGAGCGAGGGGGCGGTGATCCTCGCCGGGGGTCGCTCCGCCCGCGAGTACGTGATCGTGGCGGACGTGGACGGCCCGGGGGACCCCGGCAGGGTCGTGAGGTCGGTGCTGGAGCGTTACGGTAAGCCGGAGGTGCGGGTGGGGAGGCGGGACGCGCCGGGGGAGTGCGATGACCGGGCGCTGGAGGCGTTATTCCAGGGTGGTAAGGAGCCTGGTGAGGGGTAAGGGGTCGGACGATCGGATCGCCGCCGTGCTCACGCTGGAGGGGGCCCGCCGGCCCCCGGGCGGGAACCGCGTTCACGACGACATCGTTACAATGATCAAAACGGACGGGGGGCTCGAGGGGACCGTCCTGCACCCTCGACCGCCCTCGGACCCGGGCCTCCTGGGTCGCCGGCTGAAGGCCGTGTGGCGCTCGTCCTCGGACCCGCCGACGAGCGCCCTGGCCCTGGATGCCATGGCCAGCGCCCGGGCCGGGGAGGTGTCGCCGCTGTTCTCCGAGCGGCTGCCCAGGAGTTACAGGAAGGCTGAAAAGGAGCGGGCCCGCATCGTAGTGGACACGGTGGAGGACCGGTTCGGGGAGGGAGTGCTCCTAATTGGGTACTCCGGCGCCCTCCTCCGAGAGCTGGAGCGACGGGGGCTGCTCCGGGGGGTGGTGGACGCGGACCCCCGGGTTGGGGTCCCGAGGCGCGCGAGGCTGGGCGAGTTTCCGCTGCTGGCCACCGGCATGGTGCTGGTGAACGGCTCGTTCAAGCGCATTGTGGCCCATCATCGCGGTCCCATCGCGCTGTACGCTCAGTCTTGCGCGCACTTGGTCCCGTTGCTCACCCGTGCCGGCGTTGTGGACGCGGCGATCGTGGAGTCCTTCCCCTTCCACTTTTGCCCGGGAGAAACCCGAGTGCGCGTGTTTGCGGGTGGTTGATCTTGCTGGACACCGTTAAGGACTACATGAGCGGCGTGATCAAGCGTAAGACCAAGCGGGGCGATTTGGACATCGCGATGCTGATCGACGGGCCGAACATGCTCCGGCGCGAGTTCGACATCAGCCTGAAGGAGGTCCGGGAGCTCGTCGAGGAGCTGGGCACGATCCGCATCGGTTTAGCGTTCCTGAACCAGTACGCGTCGGACAAGCTCATCGAGGCGGTGGCGAACCAGGGGTTCGTGCCCCGGGTCATCCCGGGGGACGTGGACGTGTACCTCGCCGTGGAGGCGATGGACATCATCTACAGCGACAGCGTGGACGCGCTGGCCCTGATGACGCGGGACACGGACTTCCTGCCCATCATCGCGAAGGCGAAGGAGCGGGGCAAGGTGACCATCGTGATCGGGGCCGAGCCCGGGTTCAGCACGGCCCTGCAGAACGCCGCCGATTACGTGATCAAGCTGAAGACGGGGAGGCGAGAGGAGGAGGCGCGGGAGGAGGAGGCGAGGAAGCGGCAGCGGCAGGAGGCCGCGGAAGGCTGACCATGCTGGTCCGGACGCTCCGCACCCCGGTCGGGGTCTTCCGGCTGCTCGTGGACGCCTACCAGGATGACCTGCTGCGGGACCGGGAGCGGACGGGCGCGTTCGTCCGCATGGTGTGCGACCACGCTGACGGCGCCGAGTTCGCCGACCTGGGCGCCGGGACGGGTCCCCTCTCCGTGGTGGCCGCGAACGCGGGCGCCCGCCGGGTCGTCGCGGTGGAGCGGAATCCCAGGAGGGCCCGGCTGCTGGAGCGGAACCTCAGGCGGTACGCGCCGAGGGACGTGCGGTGGGAGGTGGTGCGGGCCGACGCACGGCGCGTGGAGGTGAACGCCGACGTGGTCGTCTGCGAGATGATCGACACGCTGCTGCTGGAGGAGGACTTCGTGGACGTGGTGAACGCCGCGCTGGAGCGGTACGGTCCCCGGGTGCTGCCCCCGGAGGTGCGGATCGGGCGGCGACCGCTGGAGAACCCGCCGCGAACGCCCCGGTACGCGTCCACGGACGTGCGCGGGGCGGGGGCGGAGACGCTCGAGGTGATCCGGACCGATGGGCGGATTCCGAAGGAGTTTGAGTACGAGACCCCGGGACCGGGGTACGAGTTCCTAACGTGGGTGGAGTACGGCGGGCTCGTGGCGGGGGGCTCGGAGGTCTTCTGTCCGGGGCTTCGGGTGAGGACGCCGGGGGCCGTCGTCCGGGGTCGTCGCGGGGAGGGGTTGGAGTCGCTGCGGGTCTAGGTCCCTCGGAGCAGGAGGATGACGCCGAGGGCGATCAGGCCGCCCGCGAGGATCCAGTGGGTGAGGGTGGCCCGCCGGCGTCGGCGCTCGTACTCGCGCCGGCACCTCTCGCTGCAGAAGCGCTCTCCCTCGGGGATGGCGGCCCCGCAGATGATGCAGTGAGAGTGCGGGGGGACGCGGTCGCGCTCCGGCACCCGGTCACCCCCGAACGATCGTGCCGTCGTGCCGGCCTCGGAGGGTCCCCCGGATCCCGGCGCTTTTGAAGTCATCCCAGGACAGGACGTGGGTGGTCACGCGGCCGCGGCGGATGATCTTGGTTGCGACGGGATCGACCACGAAGCTGCCACCGGCCTCCAGGTC
>JBDOKE010000176.1:0-6197 GCA_039833815.1 Methanobacteriota archaeon
CCGCACCTCCTCCTCCAGCGACTCCGGGTCCACAACCCCACGGACCGGGTCGATCTGCACCACGGGGCGTCCCGTCCGCAGCCGAGCCCCCAGCGGGTGAAACCGCCCGCTGCAGACGATCACCACGGGGCGCCCGCTCAGGCAGGAGAAGTTGCACCCCAGCACCAGCCCCGGCACCGGTACCCGCTCCGGATCCCCCCGACCCACCCGCGCCCGGACTCCCTCCCGCTCAAGCGCCTCCGCCACCCAGCCCAGCTCGTGCACGTGCTGCCCCGTGGCGCAGAGATCGACCCGGTCCACCCCCAACGACCTCAGCACCTCGGCCGCCTCCTCGACCATCCACTCATCCACGCCCTTCCGACCCCGCGTGGGCAGGAAGAAGGTCCGAACGCCCAACCTTCGCAGCCGCCGCTCCACCGACGGGATCGGATAGTGACCGATGTGCACCAGGCAGTCCACGCCCTCCACCAGGTCCAGGGTCACGTCGCAGGCCCCGAACACCCGGCCCGCGTCCAGCACCACCTCGCAGCCCCGACCCTCGAGGACGTCGGCCACCTCCCTCGCGATCCCTTTCAACCCGTCCGGCGCCTGCACCAGGACGCGGCCCGACACGTTCAGCCGCTCCGCGACCCTCGGCACGTCCTCCTCGTCATACGAGGCGTCAGCGGAGGTGCATCTCCTCATCGGGAACCCACCGACCCCCGGTCGGAGGTGGTCGTTATAGCTGACGAGGCCTACGCCCTAGGCCTGGGAATGCGCAGAAGGGCGGACCCCACCGAGCTGCGGGCCGCGCTCGAGTGGGGTCTCGACCGCTCCCAAGGGAGGTTACGGGAGGTGATCACCCTCCGCCGGAAGGCCGAGCAGCCGTCGGGCCGAGCGCTGATCCGACTGGCTCGAGAGCTCGGCCTCCGGCCCGTCTTCGTGCGCGAGAGCGAGCTGCCCGGGAGCACCCCAAGCCGCTCCCGGGCCGAGGAGCTGTTGGGGCTCCCAGGATCCGCCTGCGAGGGGGTCCTCCTGGCCCGCGGGTACGAGATCGTGGAGGGGAAACGACGCTTCGGTCGCACCGTCACCGCCGCCCTGGGGCGACGGGGGTGAGCCCGTGACCCGGGTGATCGCCCTCGTCGGCGGACGCGGGGATGGGTTCACCCGACTGGCCCGCATCCTGGCCCGGGCCCTGGAGCACCGGGGCCTGCGGGTGGAGACGCTCCTGATGCCGCAGTCGAACGGCGGCGTGGGCCGCAAGTGGGTGACGGCGTACCGGTGGGGCGACGCGGACGTGGTCGTCGCCACCACGGATCGGTGCTCCCAGGCGGACGCCGCCCTCGTCGTGAGCCGCTTCGGGGCGGCCACCCACGCCCCTCGAGCCGTCTACGACGCCTCCCACCCCTCCTTCGCCGGCTTCGAGCCCCCGGACGGCTGGCTCGGCCTCGACTGCCGCCGGATCGCCCGGGAGCGCCGGGCACCCGCCATGCACGGACTCATCCTCCTGGGCGCCCTGTGCCGCAGGGAGCGACTGTGCCCGCCGGACGCCCTGAAGCGGGCCCTGATCGAGGAGGAGGGCCGACTGGGAGCGCTCGCCTTCCGGGCCGTGCAGGCCGGCTGGGAAGCCGTCGACTAGAGACGCTCCCGCACCTCCTCCGCGATCGCCCGCGCCAGCGCGGGCGGAACGGACTCGCCCACCTGATCGTACTGCGCCTCGTACCCTCCCTCAAACGCGTGATCGTCCGGGTAGCTCATCAGCCGGGCCTGCTCCCGCACGGTGAGTAGCCGATCCTCGAACGGGTGGATGAACCTCGAGCCACCCATCACGGTCGGCGCCGGCTTCCACGGGTGCAGTCGCAGCCAGTTTTTGAACTCCCCCCTCGCCCCCCGGATGACGTTCAGCGCCTGCCCCCATCGCAGCCTCCGGATCCTGCGCAGCTTCCGGCGCGAGAGCGGACGAAGCTCGTGGTTCGGGACGTCCGAGCCGTCGGGCTCCGGCAGATCGCCGATCGCGTCCCAAACGGTCCGTGGCCGATCCACCGTGGGCTCCGGCCGGATCCTCACGTTGGAGATGAACACGCGCCGACGGTACGAGGGCACCCCGTAATCGACCGCCTGCAGGACGTTGAAGTGCACCTCCTCGTACCCCACCCGCTCGAACTCCCTCCGCAGCGCACGCTCCAGCGGCCCCTCCAGGATCGCCGGCACGTTCTCCATCACGAACACCTCCGGCTGCAGGTCCCCCACCAGCCGGATGAAGTGCAGGACCAGGCGGCCCGTGGGATCGTCGTAGAGCCGATCCAGCGGGTTGGGCCGACGCTCCGCGTTGGCGGCCGTGAACGGCTCGCACGGCGGGCCCCCGATCACCACGTCCGGGTCGCCCAGCTCGCTCAGGATGTCCTCCGCGTCCACCCGCTTGATGTCCTCCTCCAGCACCTTCACGCCGAAGTTCCTCCGGTACGTGGCCGCGGGGGCCGGGTGGCTGTCCACGCCTCCCAGGATCCTGAACCCGGCCTCCCGGAAGCCCAGCGAGAACCCCCCCGCCCCGCAGAACAGGTCCACCACCTTGGGCCTCATCGCGCTCACCCCCCATCACCCGCTGAACGTCCATCAACGCCGCCCCGGGCCCCCGCTACTTTTAATCTGGCCGGCGACGAGCCGCACGGGGGTGCGAATCGTATAGCCGTGGTATTCGGGTGATCGCGTTGAACACCAGGGCCGTCCTCGTCGCGCTACTCCTCTCAACCCTGCTCGCCGGCGCGGCGATCGGGTACCACCACACCTCGTCCCGCCAGCTGACCGTCTTCGCGGCCGCGAGCCTGAAGAAACCGCTGACCGAGCTGGCCAGGGAGTACGAGAGGGAGAAGGGGGTCAAAGTCACGCTTAACTTCGGCCCGTCCGGCGGCCTTACCGCGCAGATACTGCGGGGTCAAAGGTGCGACCTGTTCCTCTCCGCGGACTGGAGGTACATCGTCAAGCTGCGGAAGGCCGGCAAGACCGTGAGGACGAGGCGGCTCCTGCGGGACCACCTCGTGCTGGTCGTGTCCGAGACGGGCCGACGGAAGGGTATCAGGCGCGTCGAAGACCTCGCCAAGCCGGGCGTGACGGTCGCCGTCGCCGACCCACGGGCCCCCGCCGGCGAGTACGCCGAGCGGGCCCTGAAGCGGCTCGGGATCTGGGACGAGATCGTCCGCAACGGGAACCTACGATCCCGCCCGGGCACCGTCAACCAGGTGGCCGTGATGGTGAAGCAGGATCAGGTGGACGCCGGACTCGTCTACCGGAGCGTGGCCGTCGGGTTCGGGCTGCCGATCGTGCAGACGCTCCCGACCTCACTGACGGGTCCGATCGTCTGGGGGGCGGCGGTGATCAAGGGCGAGAACGAGCGGCTGGCCGAGGACTTCCTGAACTACTGCCTGCGGCACGCCGACGAGTTCAGGAAGTACGGGTGGGAGCCGGCTTGATCGGCGAGCGCGAGCTCCTCGGAGCACTGTTCCCACCCCTGTTCTTCCTGCTCATCGTGTTCCCGCTGGTCGCACTGGTGCTGAACCTAACCCCCCAAGGGCTCGCGCAGGCGTTCAGCGACCCGTACTTCTGGTCCGCCACGCTCAACACCGTCCTGTGCGCCGTCGCGGCCGCGACGCTGGGCGTGGCGCTCGCGGTGGGCTTCGGCTACTACCACCTGTTCAAGCGGGACTCGGTGATCTACCGCATCGCCGACTTCCTCAACGACCTACCCATCGCGCTGCCGCACACCGTCGCGGGGCTCGCGCTGCTGCTCGCGTTCGGGCGACGCTACCTCTGGTGGTTGGGCGAGAACGGACTCGCGTTCACGCTCACCGCCGTCGTGCTCGCCATGCTCTTCGTGTCGTACCCCCTGACCGCCCGAGCGGTGCAGGCGGGCCTCGAGGAGGTGGGCAGGGACCTCGTGGAGGTCGCCAGGACCCTGGGGGACACCCCCGAGCGGGCCTACACCCGGGTCGTCGTCCCGGCGCTCCGGGAGACCCTGCTGGGCGGATTCCTCCTCGGGTTCTCGCGATCGCTCAGCGAGTTCGCCGCCGTGATCATGTTCGGCGGAAACCTGCCCGGGAAGACTCAGGTGCTGGCCTCCTACGTGTTCACCCGGGTCGAGGCCGGCGACCTGGAGGCGGCCGTCGCGGCCAGCGTCTTCTGCATGGCGCTCTCGCTGCTCCTGGTGGCCCTGGTACGCTCACTGACCGGGGCCGGGGGAGCCCCGCGTGCTCAGGGTTGAGAACGTGCGCTTCTCCTACGACGGCAGGCCCGTCCTGCGCGGCGTGAGCCTGACGGTCGAGCCGGGGGAAGTGCGCGTAATCCTCGGCCCCAACGGCAGCGGCAAGTCCACGCTGCTGAGGATCGTAGCCGGAATACTGCGGCCCGACGAGGGGAGGATCCTCATCGATGGGGAGGACGTCACCGACCGGCCGCCCGAGGATCGCCGAGTCGGCTACGTCCCCCAGCGCCCCACCCTGTTCCCCCACCTCACGGTGCGGGACAACATCACCTACGCCCTAAGAAACGGCCGCGGCGACCCGAGCCGGCTGGACGAGCTCATCGAGCTGCTGGGGCTCGAGGAGCACCTTGACCGGCGCCCGGACGAGCTCAGCGGCGGCTACCAGAGCCGCGTGGCGCTGGCCCGGGCCCTCTTTTCGGACCCCCGGGTGCTGCTCCTGGACGAGCCGCTCAGCGACGTCGACCTCACCGCGAAGCGGCGCCTGGTGGACCGGTTCCGGCGAATCCTCCGACGGTCGGGCGCCCCCACGCTCTACGTGACGCACGACCCGTGGGAGGCGGAGCGCATCGGCGACTCTTATACGGTGCTGCTGGACGGCAGGTCGGCCGACGCCGACACCGTCGACGAGGCGCTCGAACGGCTCCGACGGGGTGCCCCCGTTGGCGAGGGGTCGTAGGTACCGAGGGTTCGTCTACACCGACGACCTCACCCACCCGGCAAGGTTCCTCGAGTTCCTCCGCGAGCGCGTCGAGCCGCCGGAGATCGAGGAGCTGAGGGTAGGGCCCGAAATCGCCGGGCGCGTCCTGGCGGAGGACGTCCGGGCCGAGCGTCCTTCCCCGCCGTTCACCCGCTCCGCCATGGACGGGTACGCCGTCCGGGCCGAGGATGCGAGGCCCGGGGCCCGGCTGAGGGTCGTGGGTGAGTCCAGGATCGGCGAGGAAAGTGAGGTTAGGATCGGCCCTGGAGAGGCGGCGTACGTGGACACCGGTGCCCGCGTTCCCGAGGGCGCCGACGCGGTCGTGCCGGTGGAGTTCGTGGAGCGGAACGGGGACGAGATCGTCATCAAGGAGGGCGTGGAGCCCGGCGACAACCTGGACCAACGGGGCTGCTACGTCGAGGAGGGCGAGGTCCTCTACCCGGCCGGCCACGTGGTGGAGCCCGTGGACGTGGGCATCCTGCTGGAGCACGGGGTCGAGGAGGTCCGCGCGCGCCGACCCCTGCGCGTCTCGGTGATCGTCACCGGGAGCGAGCTCGTGGAGCGACCCTCGGACCTCGAGTCCGAGACGCAGGTGGTCGAGTCGATCGGGCCCGTGCTCGAGGCGGAGCTCGCGCGGCTCGGTTTCGTCGAGCTCCGGGACCGGAGGCTCGTGGAGGACGATCCGGGGGAGATCGAGCGCGCGATCATCGACGCCGCGGACGGCTCCGACGCGCTGATCATCACCGGCGGCTCCTCCGTCGGCGAGCGGGACTACGTCAAGGAGATTCTCGAGGACGCGTTCGAGGACTTCATCCACGGGATCCGGGCCCGGCCCGGCCGCCCGTTCGGCGTGGCGCTCCGCGAGGACGCCGTGGCGTTCACCCTGCCGGGCTGGCCCACGTCGGCCTACACGA
Source organism: Methanobacteriota archaeon (assembly GCA_039833815.1). Classification (GTDB taxonomy): domain Archaea; phylum JAADCQ01; class Methanopyri; order Methanopyrales; family Methanopyraceae; genus Methanopyrus. The sequence continues at coordinate 5,846 of JBDOKE010000176.1, forward strand.
CCTTCCGCGTGTGGGTCGCCCCGTGCCTGCTCGCCCTGGCGGGCGCGGACCCCGAGGTCGTCGGCCTCGAGCTCCCGTGCGAGGGGGTTAAGGGCAGGAAGTCCCTGGGCGTGATCGCCCGGGTCAGGCTGGAGGGTGGGCGGGCGCGCGGTCTCCCGAGGGACCGCTCCAGCCACTACGCCCTCTTCCGCGAGGCCGAGGGCCTGGCCGTGCTCCCTCCGGGCGGGGAGGAGCGCGCGCTGGTGCTGCCGCTGAGGGGCTGCGTGAACCCGTTCGAGTGGGTGGAGCGGCGCCGGGACGACCGGTAGTGTCCACCGCGCATCAACGGCACCACGACCCCCTTTGCCTTTTA